>CAZPDA010000098.1:0-10692 GCA_964585115.1 uncultured Flavipsychrobacter sp. | reverse complement strand
CAGTAATACCTCATTTGGAGTCTTTAAGCTGGAGATATTTTCCAACTCATGAGGCAATACCGTTATTACTTCTGCCCCTTCGTGTTCAGCTAGCAAATGGTCATTCTCTTGCAACCACTTCTCTGTTGCTAAAACTTTGCTAATATTAGTATCAGCCGCCAACCACTCTTGGGCTATTTTGTTACCTTCTGCAATGAATTGATTGTATTCTTTGCGGTATTTTTGCTGCGATAACGATCGAATGTATTTACTTTGTGCCTTTGTAAGCATAACGCACAAAAATATAATAATTGTCGGCAAACAACTGCATGCGACCAACTAGCTATTCATACCGCATATTTCTGACTGTTGTTATACCTATACTCACCCTAATGAGTGTGGGTTGTAACCCTACCAAACATCTCAAAGAAGATCAATATCTATTAAAATCCAACTCAATAGACCTAGATGCTAACGCAGGGATAACCGAAGAAAGTGAACTGACCGATGCATTGAGCGGATTAATAATACAACGGCCCAATACAAGAATACTGGGACAAATGCCCTATAAAGTTTGGCTTTACAACCTTCGTTATGAAAAGTATGAACAGGATGCTAATAACTTTCAGCTCAAGTCTAAAACAGCAGAGAAACCTGTAGTATACGACAGCTCATCTGCACAAAAGTCTACAGGACTGATGAAGACCTATATGTTCCAACAAGGGTATTTCTATGCAAAGGTCACTAGTACTACCAAACTTAAGAAGAACCAAAAGGCATTTGTTACCTATCATATAGATGCGGGTATCAATTACCTTATTAAGAATGTGATATTCGATATAGATGATAGTACTATAAAAGCTGTTGTTGCAAAAAGCTATGAGAATACAATACTAGAGACAGGTAAAGCATTCAACTACAACATGGCTGAGCGTGAACGTAGCAGAATAGTTGAACTACTAAGAGATAAAGGGTACTACCAATTCTCTAATGATAATATTTCATTCGTAATAGACACTATAAGAAAAGACTTTCTGAAAGATGTAGATAATCCATTTGAAAGTGCTATCAACTTCATAGCATCGCAGAAAGAAAAAAAGAAGCCAACCCTTGACATTAAACTAGTAATAAGAGAAGGAGATAACCCATTATCATATAAAAGGTTTGGTATAAAGCAAGTCTACATACTACCGGACTTTAGAGATACGAGTGACTTTAGAGATAACTCAATGAAGGAGTCTACATACAACGATATTATTTTCAGGTATCACGATTACTACGTTAGGGAAAAAGTTTTAGCAAACCACACCTTCCTAATTAAGGATAAGTACTATGCACAGTCTGACTACGAGAAAACGGTAAGCGAGATAAACAAACTGGGGATATTTGAGTCTGTACGTGTAGTACTAAGGCATGACACATCTGACAAATCTGGATATTGGTTACAATGCTTTGTAGTACTAAGTCCTAGTGACCGTTACGACCTCAATACGAACTGGGAAGTATCAAGCGGAACCAACTATGCTCTAGGTACAGGCTTGACCCTTAGTGTACGCAATAGGAACTTGGCAAAAGGAGCTAACTTCTTTACCATATCAGCTACTGGTGGTTTAGAATATTTTTATGATGATACCGTAGGTAATAATTTCTTTGAACACTTTGGCATACTAAGCAGAACAGCAGGTATAAATGCCAGTTTGGATATGCCTAAGTTCTTATTCCCTATATCCAGCAAACGATATAGCATAAGAAACTCTCCTCGTACTATTGTTAGCCTAGGTGCTAACCTATTTGACAGAGTGCAATACTTTAGGCTTTATAATATTTCTTCCAGCTTCACCTACAAATGGAATGAAACAGAAACAAAAATTTGGGAAGTAACGCCTGTATTTGCCAACGTCATCAGGCGACCTTGGACATCAGATGATTTCAGTGCCAGATTAGACACTAGTGAATTCCTAGCTAACAGTTACCGCCAAACCTTTATTGAAGGAGAGAATATCTCATGGACATTTAGTGATAGAGTAAAGAAAAATAATGGTAGCTACAGCTATGTACATCTAGGCTTGGAGGAAGCAGGAGGGGTAATGGCGGGGCTTAATACTGTTATGAGCCAGCTGGATTCGCAATATGCTCAATACCTAAAATTTGACTTTGACCTTCAGCAATTCTTTAAGCAACGCCACTCTACTATAGCACTGAGGTTTTACGGTGGTGTAGGTATGCCGTATGGGCAATCAAAATCATTACCTTATATCAAACAATACTTTGTAGGAGGTGCCTATAGTATGCGCGGCTGGCGTGTACGTACGCTAGGTCCTGGCAGTTATTATGATTCAGCATCAAGCCAAGGCTTTATTGACCGTACGGGTGATATAAAATTAGAATTGAACGGAGAGTATCGCTTTGAGATAATAGAGATGTTTGCAGGTATCATGAAACTAAATGGTGCTGCTTTTTTTGATGCGGGTAATATTTGGCTAGCTAATCCATCTGATGACTATCCGGGTGGTGTTATATCTATTAAGAACTTTGCTAACGATATTGCTATTTCGGGCGGATTTGGGTTGCGATTAGATATTGCTGGCTTCTTTTTACTAAGGTTAGACGCTGCTGTACCCGTTAAAGACCCACGCTTTGCCAACGGAGGCTGGCGTTTTAGTGAGTTCTCATCATGGAACAATGCTTGGGACTATATTGGTAAAAACAAGCAGATAAACTTTGCAATTGGTTATCCGTTCTAAGTTATCCTTGCAATTAATATCTTTGGGGCATGCGTAACATCAAGATCTTAGAAGTAAATTCTGAAATAGGTGCGGGTACGCGAGGTGCAAGCCTCGGTGTAGATGCTATAAAAATTGCTGCTTTGGATTTTATGAGCAGCTTCTTTGTAAACTTCCCTTCAGAGAAGATACAGAATGAGAACAGGTTATTATACGAACCGGTAGAATCTCCATACGCTAAGAGGATACAAGGAGTATTAACAATATATGAGCGTGTGGCAGAAGCCGTACAAAAGACATTATCATCGGGGTTATTCCCTGTAGTATTGGCCGGAGACCATAGTTCTGCAGGCGGCACCATTGCCGGTATAAAAATGGCAAAGCCTAAAAGCAGGCTAGGTGTGATATGGATAGATGCTCATGCAGATATGCATACACCATACACTACCCCATCAGGCAATATGCACGGTATGCCTCTAGCAGCCTCACTCAATGAGGACAATCTTGAATGCGGTGTGCACAACCCTGACGACAAAACTGTAGACCTATGGAACAAGCTAAAGAACATCGGCGACATTAGCCCGAAGATAAACCCTCAAGATATTGTATTCATAGCACTACGTGATTACGAAAAAGAAGAGGAGCATTTACTAAAGAAGCACAACATCAAAATGATACCTGTACAGGAAGTACGTAAAAAAGGTATCGTAAGCATAGTAAGACAGACCATTCTACACCTTAGTGATTGCGATGATATCTATGTTTCTTTTGATGTAGACTCTTTAGACAGCTCAATATCAAGAGGTACAGGTACACCAGTTAGTAATGGACTAAAAGAACGTGAGGCAGAAGATATGATAGCAGCCTTTATGCAAAACCATAAGATATGCTGCTTTGAAATAACCGAGGTGAACCCAACCCTAGATAAGGAAAACCTTATGGCAGAGATAGCCTTCAATGTGCTACAGCGTAGTGTGAACCAACTGTTGGTGAACTAATTGCTTACTTAGTTAAAACGAACATCATACTCTTTCCGTTGTAACCAACGGTGTCCGGAGATAGAACGGTGATATTGTCGAAATATACAGTGTCACCGTTTTTCGTGCGCTTCAATACATTTTCTAGCACATAGGTCTCAAGAGTATCCCCTTTACTAGGAGCAGACCTAAGGTCAGTAAGCCACATCAAGTTACCTTCAGCATCTTCATACAGATTACGTTCTGCATATGTGAACATGAAGCTGGTAACAATATGTGGCCTACCTAATGTATCTTTTGATGTTAGCCCTATACTGATCAGTGAATCGAACAGGCTTTCTGATATCTGCCCACCGCTTAAGTTAGTATTACCTAAGTATACAGGTACTCTATACTCCTTCTTCTTTTCCTTGCCTTGCTTGTCATCATCTTTAAAAGATTGGGCGACAAACCCTACAGCAACCAACAAGAGAAGCAATATACCTTTAGATAATTTAGGACCTTTCATCATATCCTTAAAGTTATAACAAACTAAGGCTTTCTTCAATAGCTTTTATCTTAGCTTCAGCATCCACCTTTTTATTGCGCTCTACTTCTACTATTTCAGGTTTTGCATTCTGTACAAAACGCTCATTGCTCAGCTTCTTATCTACACTCTTCAAGAACCCTTGTAAGTAGTCCAGCTCTTTCTGCAATTTCTCTTTCTGCACTGAAGCATCTACTGCGGCATCAGCTTCTATATATAGTTTATCCGTATCTACGACTACAGATATCGTGCCTTGTTTTGCCTCTGATGTATAACCAAGGTTCTCTGCATTAACTTGCCTGCGTAGAATATCCTGTACTATTTCGTAGAAAGAGTGATGCTCTGTATCTACCCAAAGTTTTATGCTGTCCTTAGGTTTAAGCTGATTCTTATTTCTTGCATCACGTACAGCTGTTATTAGTTGCTTTAGTTTAGCACCATTTTTCAGCGTGTCTTTATTTAGACCATCGTAAACAGGAAGTTGTTTTACTATCAGGTCATTGCCATCCTTACGGTCGCGTAATAGATGATATATCTCTTCTGTAACGAAAGGCATATACGGGTGCAACAACTGAAGCAATTGCTCATAAAGGTCTACCGTACGCTGGTATACATGATGAGACATCTGAGCACCCTGTGCCGGCTTCACCCACTCCAGATACCAAGAGCAGAAATCGTCCCAAATAAGCGAGTAAATGGTTTTCAATGCCTCACTTAAGCGGAAGTCTTTAAATAGCTCTGTAAGCTGTTGTGAAGCCTCTGCTATCCTTTGTTCCATCCACTCCATTGCAAAGTGAACATTTCCGTCCTCAATGTTCTCAGCAGTTCTTTCTTCCCAGCTCTTTACCAACTTCATGGCATTCCACATCTTATTACTGAAGTTACGCCCTTGGTCTAGTGTAGTTTCATCATACAATAGGTCATTACCGGCCGGAGAAGAGATCATTACACTAAAGCGAACTGCATCTGCACCAAAGTCCTCTATCAGTTTCAATAAGTCAGGAGAGTTACCTAAAGACTTACTCATCTTGCGTCCTTTCTTATCGCGGACTATACCTGTAAAATATACTTCGTCAAATGGCTTTTGGTCTAAGAACTCATACCCTGCCATTGCCATACGTGCTACCCAGAAGAAAATAATCTCCGGCGCAGTTACCAATGTTTTAGTAGGGTAATAATATTTCAGTTCTTCATTATTAGGGTCTTCGTTCCAACCAAATACCTGCATAGGCCATAGCCAACTACTGAACCATGTATCCAGTACATCTTCATCTTGTCTTAGCTCGGGCTTAGCAGCAGCTAATTCAGGCTTTTGCTCTTTATATTTCTGGTAAGCTTCTTCTTCTGTTTGTGCTACGTAGATGGTATTCTCACTATCATACCAAGCAGGTATACGCTGCCCCCACCATAGCTGACGGCTAATACACCAGTCCTTGATATTCTCCATCCAATGGCGATATAGATTCTTGAACTTAGCCGGATGGAACTGAATGTTATCATTGAGTACATTCTCCAATGCTGGTCCTGCCAGTTCTTCCATATTGCACCACCACTGCATAGATAAGCGTGGCTCTATCACAGCATCGGTACGCTCAGAGAACCCTACCTGATTGCTATAATCTTCCTCTTTCACTAAATGTCCTGCGGCATCAAGGTCTTTCACTATTTGCTTACGCACATCAAAACGGTCTTGACCAACGTACATACCCGCTGCTTCACTCAATGTACCATCGTCATTAAGTGTATCTATAACTTCAAGATTATGCTTCTGACCAAGGTTATAGTCATTGATATCATGTGCAGGGGTTACCTTCAATGCACCTGTACCAAACTCAATATCTATATAATCATCAAAGATGATAGGCACTTCTCTATTTACTAACGGTATGATACACTTACGTCCTTTAAGATGAGCATAACGAGGGTCGTCAGGGTGTACACATACAGCAGTATCACCTAGTATAGTTTCAGGACGAACGGTTGCAATGGTCAAATACTCATCACTATCTCCATCTAGCTTATAACGTACATAGTACAGCTTAGAATTCGTTTGCTTGTGTATCACCTCTTCATCACTCAAAGCTGTTTTAGCTTTTGGGTCCCAGTTTATCATCTTCACACCACGATAGATATACCCTTTCTCATATAGGTCATTGAACACACGTATCACTGCTGCATAATACTTCTCATCCATAGTGAAATGAGTACGATTCCAATCTAGAGAGCAACCTAGCTTTTTAAGCTGCTGTAGAATGATTCCACCATACTTCTCTTTCCACTCCCATGCATATTTTAGGAACTCATCGCGAGATAGCTTATTCTTATCAATACCACGCTCTTTAAGCATATTCACCACCTTTGCTTCTGTAGCGATAGAAGCATGGTCTGTACCCGGTACCCAACAAGTATTATAACCCTGCATCTTAGCACGGCGCACCAATATATCCTGAACAGTATCATTCAAAGCATGCCCCATGTGCAAGACACCCGTTACATTCGGTGGCGGGATAACAACCGTATATGCCGGCCTATCATCCGGTGTAGAGGTAAAATATCCTGCACCGTCCCAGTGTTTATACCACTTATCTTCGGCAGCGCTGTGTTGAAAGTTCTTAGCTATTTCCATAATATATCGGTAAAACTATTCTTTATTGAGGACTGCAAATATAGCATCAATACTGAAGGTAACATTATGATTTGCGTAGAATAATGTACTAAATACAACAGATATGTGAAAACATGCCCATTCTCACTTAGCTATAAAAAAAGACGCCGGGCCAAAACCGACGTCTACATCATTTAACCAAAACGGCTACGAACTTTAATAAGCCGGATTCTGTCAGCTCCGTATGGCCCCGGAACCGGTCATCATTTGTCTGGGACACTGCTCGCGCAATGCCTCTATCTGCCAACCCACGAACATCGGACGAGCTACCCTCAAACGTTCGCCTATTTGGCATTTCAGCGCGCAAGGTTTACCCAAATAGTTTGTTACCAAATTATCTTGTAGGCTCTTACCCTACATTTTCACCCTTACCCCTGTTACAAGGCGGTTATTTTCTGTGGCACTATCTGTATCCTGATAGCTCAAGACCCCACCCGTTAGGTGGTGCGCTGCTCTACGCTGTCCGGACTTTCCTCCCTTGTGAAAACAAAGGCGATAACCCCAGTTCATAGCTAACACAAATTTAAAGAAAAAACAATAAGAGCAGTGTTAAGATGTTGGCATAATTTATGCGTTTATTGTATTTTATTAACATATAGTGGATATGAGATACCTGCAACTACTTATAATAACACTTTCGGCAATACTTATAACTAGCTGCAATCGTTACTATTACAAACCAAACGCTGTAAACGCTCCTCTTTTTACTGATGGCGGGCAAGCACATTTCAATTTTGCGGGAAGCCTTGGTAATGGAGATGACAATACTACAGATGAAAGCACCAGCTTTTTTGATATACAAGCTGCAGTTTCTCCAATTAAACACTTAGGTATAATAGGCAACTACAGCACATATCATTACAACACACTAAATCCGGATTTTGCAAGTGGTCATGTAAATGCACGAGCACACCTACTGGAAGGTGGCATTGGTGCATATTATGCACTTGGTGAGCGAAAAGTAAAGTTTGTAATGGACATTTATGCAGGTGGCGGAGCAGGAAAGCTCAATAGTGATGTTGACATGGATATCACAAGATACTTTTTGCAACCGGGCATCGGTCTTACATCTCCTTGGTTCGACTTTTCTTTCAATCCAAGAGTTACAAGAGTGGTATACGCTAACCTTGATGCTAATGGTAGAGACCTATCATACTTAGAAAACCAAGGTTTAGTAGATATATACGGTACTGCAATTACGAATGGCGGACATACATTCTTTGAACCATCATTTACAATAAGAACAGGGTATAAGTTTGCGAAGGTACAGTTCCAAGGTGCTTTTGCAACACCTGTAGATGTAAAAGCTTGGAGACATAATGGAGCTCGTTTCACTGTAGGTTTCTATCTAAATATTGAGGATATGATAGATTTAGCAAAGAATGGTTCAGCTGAATAAGCTTGACTGTATAGCTGCACCTGAATGTTTAGCCTCATGCTCAAGCAACCACTTTTTATTTCTTAAACCACCTGCATAGCCAGTAAGGCTTCCATTACTACCCACTATACGGTGGCACGGCACTATTATGGCTAAACAGTTCTCGCCATTTGCTCTGGCAACTGCTCGAATAGCCTTTTCATCACCAAGCACTTTTGTTTGCTGCATATAAGTACGGGTAGTGCCATAAGGCACGTCTAACAATGCATTCCATACTCTATTCTGAAAATCAGTACCTGTATATACCAGTGGTAAATCAAAGCTCTTTCTATCACCTGAAAAGTATTGCTCAAGTTGTACTTTAAGAGTATCAAAATGAGAGTGGTCCCCTTCTTCAAACTCGTCTGTCAAGTAAGTAGTTATTCGCTTCTCAATCTGAGGCATCATTTTACGATACTCAAAGTCAAAGAGGCAAATACCATTACCTGTAGCACCTGCTATCATCTTACCTAATGGCGTATCGATATCTGTAAGCTTAATCAACTTGTGTTGTTTGTAGCGATAGTTCTTTCTCTATTATTTTACCTATTTCATCAGCACGTTTATATATCATCATATGCGTACCATCATCTATCCAATAGTCTGCGTTTATTTTTTCCGGTAATATTATCTTATCTCCGGTACCATGAATATGGGTAGCATTCTTAGGTATAGTTACGTTTTGCCAAAGCATAATAGCCCGCATAGCCCACCTCATAAATTGTCCATCCGAGTCTTTAAGTATTGCTCTAAGTAATGCCTCCTGTTCTTCTGTTTCTGCACCAAACATTTTGAACATTACTTTATTAGGAGACTTATATACGAAACCAGGCAATATCTCACTCACCAAAAGCTTCTTAAAGAACCAGCCCGGCTCTGTAAGCTCGTTAGCAGTCTTAGCTGTAGAGACTAAAAATAACTGCTTAACTGGGCGCAACTTGGCTATCTCAACAGCCATCATTCCACCAAAAGATATACCAAGTATTGTTGGGTTATCTACAGGTATCTGTGCTGATATCTTTTGAGCATAACAACTCATCTCGTCATACTCATCATACTCCGGCCAAGGAATATGTATCAGGTTAGCACCATCTATCTCCAGCTTTTTGAAAATTCGTTCGTCGGCTCCTAAGCCGCTAATGCAGTAAATATCCATTGATCATACTAAGATAAGTATTCTTAGCAGCCAATGTTATTGATAATAAATATGTGGCAATTATTTCTGCTCAGCGTGTTGAGCAAAATGTTGAGTAAAGACATCTATAAGGTCGGCATCTACCATTTTTCTAGCTACTTCTATCATGTTCTTAAATGCTAGTGCATGAGAAATGCCATGACCAATGATAACGGGGGCATTAACACCTAGTATTGGCGTACCTCCATATATCTCGTAGTTGAATGTCTCCAGTAAGCTATCCTTAATACCTCTTTCTTGACTGAAAATGTCATAAAAAGACTCTGCCATTTTTAGAACAACATTACCTACAAAACCCTCACAGGCTATAACATCTACCTTATCGATAAATATATCTCGACCTTCGATGTTGCCTGCAAAGTTTAGTTCACTGTCTTCTTTTAATAGCGGGTAAGTAGCCTGAGCTAGAAGGTTACCTTTGCCTTCTTCCTCTCCAAGATTAAGGAGACCTACGCGAGGATTATCTACACCATATACCTTCTTCATATACAAAGAAGCAAGGTGTGAGAATTGAACTAGATTCTCCGGTTTACAATCAGCATTGATACCCGCATCTACCAACATGGCGTAACCGCCACCTCTTTGAGGAGTAGGAGATGCTATAGTAGGACGCTGAACGCCGGGAATAGTTTTAACTGTATACATAGCCCCTACCATCATAGCTCCGGTATTACCCGCACCTATAAAGGCATCAGCTTTTTGCAAATGAAGCATACCGAACCCTTTAGCTATGCTAGAGTCCGGTTTCTCCTTCAATGCTTTAGTAGGGTGCTCGTGCATGCCAATAACATCAGGAGCATCTATAAATGTATACCTGTGCTTATAAGGCTCTAATATAGAAAGGTGTTCTTCTACTAATTTGGAGTCACCTATCAAAAGCAAGTGTACAGATTCATCTGTAACTTCCTCAAAGAAAAGCTTAGTTCCTTTAATAGCTTCAACAGGGGCATAGTCGCCCCCCATTATATCAAACCCTATCTTCATTAGAAGTCTTTAGGCTATTGATTATTGATTTTCGTCAGTAGTCTCTTCTGCAGGACTGTTGTCTACAACAACATTACCACGATAATACAACTTACCTTCTACCCAGTGCGCACGGTGACGCAAGTGAGTTTCACCCGTTGTCTTATCAGTGCTCCACGTTTCAGCAGTAGCCTTGTAGTGAGTACGGCGTTTTGCGCTACGTTGTTGAGAATGACGTCTCTTAGGA
>CAZPDA010000097.1:0-10754 GCA_964585115.1 uncultured Flavipsychrobacter sp. | reverse complement strand
GCGAGATCGGGAGTTGAACCCGAGACCTCAGGGTTATGAATCCTGCGCTCTAACCACCTGAGCTACCTCGCCGTTTTTCGGATTGCAAAGTTAAGTCAAAACTTTTTAATTAGAAAAGTAAAATCCTATTTTTTAATTCATCACTTATTGAGGCTACTTTTCGTTTGTTATAGTCAAAGCATACTATACCTGTTTTAGCATGTGCTATATCAAGCTCTTTACCCTCCCTATTAGTACGTATACGATATAATATATCAAATGAAACAGAGGTGATATCGTCAATAAAAACATCTATCAAAAGCTCATCACCATAAAATGCCTCATTCTTATATGCTATCATTACGTCGGCCATTATAATGCCACAGCCACCAGCATCCAGTTCTGTATACCCCCAACTATTCAGCATTCGCACTCTTGCTTCATGAACAATAGACAATACAGAATCGTTACCTAAATGATTCCCATAATTGATATCGTTGATACGTACAACAACAGAGGTATTAAATACTGGATTATTATCAGGAAATTTTATTTTTACACGACTCATGAAATTTGATCTTTTGTTATGAAAATTATTTGCATCGGACGAAATTACGCAGAACACGCTAAAGAGCTTAATAATGACTTACCAAGTGAGCCGATCATATTCATGAAGCCTAAAAATGCATTATTACTCCCTAAGAAACCAATGTTTTACCCGGAGTTTACAGATGACCTTCATTATGAATGTGAACTGGTAGTAAAGGTGTGCAAGAATGGTAAATACATCCAATCTAAATTTGCACACAAATATTACAACGAAATGAGTGTAGGTATCGACTTTACAGCGAGAGACCTACAAAAAAAGCTAAAAGACAAAGGTATGCCATGGGAAATATCTAAAGCTTTTGATGCTTCCGCTTCAGTTGGTAGTTTTTTACCTATATCTAAAGAGACCAATGTTCAAAATTTGAATTTTGAGCTTAAGTTGAATGATAAAACAGTTCAAACAGGGAACACTTCAGATATGATATTTCATATAAATGATATCATAGAATATGTTTCCCAATATATTACCCTTAATATAGGCGACCTGATATTTACAGGAACTCCTGCTGGAGTAGGTGCGGTAACACCATTTGACAAGCTAGATGGCTACCTTGAAGGAGAACACCTGTTAAATGTAGAAATAAGATAAGCTACCCCTAATGCGTATATACAACCCAAAACAATGGTTTGTGATACTATTTCAGTTTCACAAGTCTGACACTCTAAGGCAATTATTACCTTTAATACTGACCATATGTGTCTACACAGGTATCATAGCTTATTTGGAGCTTAACTATATGAACCTTCGTGACAAGCCTTATGTCTCTAACATATTTCAGATGCACAACCTACTCGGGTTTGCATTGTCTATTCTACTAGTATTCCGTACTAATACTGCCTATGATAGATGGTGGGAAGGTAGAAAACAATGGGGTGCACTGGTAAATACCAGTAGAAACTTTGCATTGAAGCTGAATTCTCTTCTTAGTGATGATGATAAGGATAACCGGAACTTCTTCCGTGATGCTATACCAATGTACTCAAGTGTATTAAAAGACCACTTACAGTCAGAATATACCAGATATTCACTTGATGACGTAGATCACCCTGAGCTAAAGCAAATAGATGGTAGTAGGCACACACCCAACCATGTTGCCAGTCGTATGAGTAACCGCTTGATAAAGCTGCATAGAGAAGGAAAGATAAATGGTGAAGAGCTATTATTCTTAAACAATGACCTTACTGCATTTACAGATATTTGTGGTGCTTGTGAACGTATAAAGAACACTCCTATCCCTTACTCTTATAGTGCATTCATCAAGAAATTCATCTTTATATATGTGATGACATTGCCATTTGGTTATGTTTTTACGCTACATTATCTAGTAATACCTGTTGTAGCAATAGTATTTTACGTAATGGCTAGTATGGAGCTGATAGCGGAAGAAATAGAGGACCCTTTCGGTACTGACAATAATGATCTACCTATGGGTAAGCTTGCAAAGAATATTCAGAAACACGTTTTAGAGATAATATAAACATCAATTCAGGTAGGGATATTTTTATTCTATCTTCGTTATAATAACATAAAGGGCAAAATGAGAAAATTAGCACTAGTACTTAGTATAATAGTAGTTGCCATATGCAACCAAGCCAAAGCACAACAACCTGCTATAGGTTGTGTTGATAAAAAAGCAAGACTACAGTCTCAGAAGATAAAGCTACAGTTTCAAGACCAAGGCATGGAAGTATATAGGGATGCTATGCTTGAGATGGAGAATAGACAACCCTACCCAATAGCTATTCAGCTATCAGATAAGCAATTATATCAGCTGATATTTGTGGGTAGCGACAAAGCTTCTAAAATTACGATGGAGCTGTATAACGGTAAAGATGAGAAAGTTGCAGAAAAGGTTTTAAAAGACCCTGCCAACCTTAACTACTTCATATACTCTTTTGCACCACCACGCAGCGATGTATACTTGGTGATACTTACTCAGAAATTCAAAGGAAAGAAAGTATGTAGCAGCTTTACTATAATGCAAAACAAAGACGGACTACCACAGGTTAAACCTAACACTAAGTAAAAGATAGTATAATAATGAGTGTACAAATTGAAGATAGCTGGCATAAAGCCTTGGCCGCTCAATTTACACAACCCTACTTCCAGCAGATAGTGAACTTTCTCAAAGCTGAGAAAGCAGCTAATAAATTGATATTTCCACCTGGACCATTGATATTCAATGCCTTTAATACAACAGCATTTGACGATGTAAAGGTTGTAGTATTAGGTCAAGACCCATATCATAACCACGGGCAGGCTATGGGGTTGAGTTTTTCCGTGCCACAAGGTGTTACGAAGCCTCCATCATTAATCAATATCTTTAAAGAGTTGAGTACAGACCTAAATATACCAACTCCAGACCATGGAGACCTTACGAAATGGGCAGATCAAGGGATACTGTTAATAAATGCGGCACTTACAGTAGAGGCACACAAACCTATGTCTCACAGTAAGATAGGATGGCATGAGTTTACTAACAACGTTATTAAAACACTCTCAGACGAAAGAGAAGGTCTAGTTTTTATGCTATGGGGTGGATTTGCCAAAAGCAAAAGAGACTTGATAGATGGAAGCAAACACTTAATTTTGACCGCAGCTCACCCATCTCCGCTATCAGCACATAATGGATTCTTTGGGTGTAAGCATTTTAGCCAAACTAACAAATGGCTAGAACAAAAAGGAGAAACTCCAATAGACTGGTCTCTATAACGCATATCTGATCTAATGAAATTAATAGGACGCATTTTAGGTCATCTATACTTTGTATACGGCATGTTATTGTTTGCAACAACAATGCTGATAGTTGTTATCCCTGTATGGCTGATATCATTACTCCCTGAACCACAAAGGGCACGCACACTACACCCAATTTTTAGGCTATGGATGGGCGTTTTTATGCCTCTTGCAGGTTGCCCGGTAATAAGGAAAGGGAAAAGCCACTTTAAGAAAGGAGAAAATTATGTAGTGGTCATCAATCACAACTCTTTCGTAGATATTCCTGTTTCATCACCATGGATACCGGGGCCAAATAAGACATTAGCCAAGATAGAAATGGCTAAGATCCCAATTTTTGGACTTATCTATAAAGCAGGTTCAATACTTGTAAACAGAAATGCAGAAGGAAGCAGAAGACAAAGCTTTGTAGATATGGGAAATGCCCTTAAAATAGGCATACATCTATGTCTATACCCCGAAGGCACTAGAAATAAGACAGACAAACCCTTACAAAGATTTTATGACGGGGCTTTTATCACAGCTATCAAAGCTCAAAAGCCTATTATACCGGGTCTTATCTTCAATACAAAAAAGATACTACCACATGACAAAAAGCTATGGGCCAGACCAATGCCTATTAAGTTTCACTTTTTAGAACCTATACCAACCAAGGGGTTAACTTTGGATGACATTGCTGCTTTGAAGCAAAAAGTATACGATATAATGGAGCAGTACTATACACAGCATGCATAAGCAAATGAAATATCAGATAATAGGCACAGGGAATACTGCCTGGTTTCTTGCTAAAAGGCTTTCTTTAGCAGGACATAAATGTGTGCGAGTATACGGTAGAAACATTACCAAAGCAAAGGCTCTAGCTGACAGTATCAGTACCAAGGCTACAGACAAGCTATCAGACATTCAGGATGATTGTGACTGTTGTTTCATTGCAATATCCGACCATGCTATTGCAGAAATAGCCAAGCAACTATCATTTACTAATACGGTACTAATACATACAGCAGGTGCTGTAGACAGAAGTATATTATCTGAAGCAGCCACTCACAATGGAGTGATATGGCCCATATATTCTATTAATAAAAGCAACTTGCCGACTCACAGGGATATTCCTTGTGTTATTGAGGTTTCTGATGATGAATCTTTGAATATAATATCAAAATTGGTCAATAGTATTACAGACAAAGTATATAATGTAGACCATGAACAAAGAGCTATACTCCACCTTAGTGCTGTTCTTAGCAACAACTTTGTTAATCACCTATTCACAATAAGTGAAAAGCTATGCAACAGTAAAGACATACCATTTGCCCTATTATTACCTATTATTAACCAGACCGCAGAGCGTATATATAGCAAGTCTCCTGAAGAGCTACAAACAGGACCCGCTAAGCGAGGAGACACCCCTACTATACTAAAGCACTTGGAAATATTGCAGGATAATGAGGACTGGCAAGAGTTATACAAGTCTATCACTACCTCAATAGACAACTTATATAGGCCAAATAAGGAAGATAAGCACCTTAACTATTAACTTTGCACGAAATTTGACAAGAAGAGATGTATACTATAAAATTCAATTTTGAAGAGAAAGGACTGGAACCCAAAGTAATAGAGAACGTAGAGCCTGACTTTAGCATACTTGAAGTAGCACTTGAGAACGGTATAGAACTACACCACAACTGTGGTATGGTTTGTGCATGCAGTACATGTCACTTGTATGTAGAAAAAGGTGAAGAACATCTTCCTGAACTAACAGACAAAGAAGAAGACTTCATCGACCGTGCTCGTAATCCTCGCCTAGAATCAAGACTTGGATGCCAATGTATACTAGAAGAAGGGTCTGGAACTATTGAAGTAACACTACCGGACCAGTCTCTGATACATGGTGAATAATCAATACTTTTCAATCAACTTTAAACTACGATATTAATTCATGGCTCATTACGAACCACCAATTAACTGGAACGATTACGAAGACATCGCCATTAAGCTATATGAGCGTTTTGGAGACGACTTCAACGAGGGTAAGATATACCGTATACGTTTTACAGACCTACTTAACTGGGTACTAGAGATAGACAACTTTGAGGGGAAAAGAGAAGACTCGAACGAAGGCCACTTAGAGATGATACAGAGTAGCTGGGTATACGAATGGCGCGATAACCAAGACTAATGAACGTACTGGAACAATTCAAACCAATAAAGACATTCATCTTTGATGTAGATGGCGTGCTAACTAATAGCAGGTTACTAGCCACAGAAGAGGGGCATTTGCTCCGTCAAGTAAACATCAAAGATGGATATGCTTTACAATTAGCCGTAAAAAAAGGTTATAACGTCTGGATAATATCCGGGGGTACCTCTAAAGCCATTAAAACACGCTTTGAGAACCTGGGGCTAAAGGAAGTACATATCTCAGTAAAGGACAAAAAGGCACTACTGCAAGAGCTAGTACAAAAGAACGATATAGACCTACAAGCCGCATTGTATATGGGCGACGATATCCCTGACTATGCAGTAATGCAGCTTTGTGGCTTACCAACAGCACCTGCCGATGCATGTATGGAGATAAAAAGTATCGCTAAATACATCAGCCCTACCGAGGGGGGCAATGGCTGTGTAAGAGATGTAATAGAAAAGGTTCTTAAGCTTAATGGTGACTGGGACCTTCCTTCTTAGCCACCAACATCCGATACCGAACAATCATTCAGCATAACATAGGCTACCATCAGTAATATCAGTACTGATATCGCCACTACCATCAAATACTTATTTAAGAACGACTCTTTCTTATAACTAGTTGCTACCCATAGAATATAGCTGACAAGGGATGCAATGGATAGTACTAGCATCATCTCGTGAGAGATGAGATATTTGTTTCCATAAAAGACAAGGGCGATATAGATGAAGCTACTGAAAAACAAGAACGGTTTCAGTACTTTACTCATATATTATTTTGATTCGTAACTACCTGACAATTTAAAAAGGTCTGTTATTTCATTACTAAATGATGCTTTTACATTAAGTCCGGTATCTAGTTCATCCCAGCTGATGTTTACTGTAGGTTGTACATCAGGAGTGATAAGCTGTAAGAATTTTACCTGACCAGCATTACGCAACCAAAGCAGCTTATCTGTTTGTGCTTCAAGTAATTCTTTTATCATTTCCATCATACAAACACCCGGCACTACTGGCTGTTCAGGAAAGTGGCCTTTAAAAATATCATGTTCATCGTTAAAGACTACCTTACAAGAAACACTGTTTTGATCTCTATTGATGTAGTCGATCTTGTAAAAATCATTCATTAACATTGGCAGTAATTTTGGTTAGTTCTATCGTAAATTTTGCTTTATGATGATCGAACAGCACCTTATCAGGCATGGATGTTGGCTGCTGTTTATCATCAATTTTTATAGTTGTGATCTTATTACGTTTACCTATTTCTTCAATTCGTTCTAGTTTATGAGCTTCACGGATATAGCAGATCATCCCTTTGTCATTTTTAAAACAACTGTAAAGCTCTTTACCCCTATCTCCTTTATAAAAAACTTCATTTTTTTTTGATAGGTTATTCATTAAAATCATAGACAGGTCTTTCTGTAACACTTTTGCTACTGCAGGCTTATCTAGCTGTTCTATTATGCTTATTACACTTACTTGGCCTTCCCTATCCCATTCAAAGTCAAAGAATGTAGCCCCCATCTCATTTTGGAATACTGCACGTACCGTGCCATTATCCATAGTTTTAAACAATAATAGCCCACTCAGGTGGTATTTTTTCCATAAAAATCCACCATTTACAATACATCTGTACAAAACCTTCTCAAATTGAGGCTTATACTCTAGTACTGACCTTTGGGGAGTTGCACTATTCAGATGCTTATAAGGGCTACTACAAGCACCTAATAATACTAGTATAAATAATACACTACTTAACTTTAAATAACCCTTCATTAAGTGTGATATTATGCTTTGTGTTGGAGAATTTCATATCCGTTCGGTCTCCTCCTATTTCTATCATTACTAGCCTATTCACCTCCATATTAGTATTGTGCATATAGACCTCTATACGCTCAAACATCTTCTTCATATCTGTAGTAACCGGCACTAAATAAAGCAAATAGTTACTTTTATTCATATAAGCCGTCACCTTAAAGTCTTTATTCTGAAAGACCGTTCCACTCATACAGTCTACCATTACCTGATTTACAGACTGTAACACTTTACTACCCTTTGCATTTATCTTGTTGGTCTTTTGCTCATCTTTCACGAGCATCTTACCATCATTTATAACCATCAGGTATTTATATGGGCTCAGATACTCTATCCTTATCTTATCCTGCTTAGCATAGTAAAATTTACCTTTTGACACTATCTGCTCATCTAGCAGAGACATGGTCTTTGTCTGTACGAAGTTGCTGGAAAGTGTATTGACACTGCTGTAATTTTTAGCAAGGTCAGCTTTTAAACTACTAACATCTCCTACTTGCGCAAAACCATTACCTGGCTGAGCATAACATGCGATAACAGAGAAAAGTAGAATAAATAATAGGCTAGTTATTTTCTTCATAAGCTTTGAGTCCTAATGCCTCATCTAATGACACAAAAATAAAGCCCTTTTCTCGCGCTTTTACTATCAATTTCGTTAAAATCTCACGTGTAATTGACATTGTGTCATGAAGTAATATGATATCTCCACCTTCTATATGTCCTAATATGCGTTCTGTAAGCTTATCCTCATCTTTTATAACCGTATCAAAAGAACGTACTGACCAACCAATAGAGTTCATGCCAGAGTGCTTTATAGCATTAGCCAAATTTGGGTTTGTGATGCCATATGGTGGTCTAAAAAACTTTGGTGTCTTACTTATTACATTATTAATAGTACTGTTCGTATCTTCTAATTCTTTAAGCATACGCTTAGACGACTGCCAGTCGAAACCGCTAGAATGGTCATAGCTATGATTGCCTACGATATGTCCCTCTCTATCTATCCGAGATATTATTTCAATATTCTCTTTAATATGTTTCCCTATACAAAAGAACGTGGCTTTTACTTCCTGTTCTTTTAAGACATCTAATATCGCATTGGTATTAGCAACTGGTCCGTCATCAAATGTTAGAGCTATATGCTTGGTGTTATTCAACCTATTCTGAGAGCGAATAAAAAAGTTAGCTCTAATATTACTTACACCATATACAACTACAGATAAGTAAACTAGTACAATAAGCAATAGCCACCACAATGACATACTTGATGTGATGTGTAATAACACTACAGCAATAAGAGCTATAGCAAATACCAGACTTGTATACTGAAAAGGTCGCAATATTGATATTTCGGTCTAATAGCTACTCTAATTCTAACCCCATTTCTTTAATGTAAGCCTCCGCTTTATCTATATCTTCAGGCACATCTATCTGTACACCCATATACGGTGTCATTACCATTTTAATAGGG
The DNA here is from genome assembly GCA_964585115.1 of uncultured Flavipsychrobacter sp. Lineage (GTDB taxonomy): Bacteria > Bacteroidota > Bacteroidia > Chitinophagales > Chitinophagaceae > UBA5543. Next base: position 1,965 of record CAZPDA010000097.1, on the reverse strand, counting down.
ACACTATTCTCTAAGAACCTTAGACATTCTATTTTCTCGGCTCGCTCCATTGGAGATTGAGGCCATTGAGCAAACTCCATTAATGGTAGTTTTCTGAAGGCATAGACACCTATATGCTCATAATAGGAAAATCCTGGAGCATTATCTCTAATATATGGTATAGGACTACGAGAAAAGTACATAGCGAACATTCGCATATCCAATACTACCTTTACATAATTGGGGTCATTAATATGTGACTCATCCTTCACCTTTTGCACCAATGATGCCACTTGTATCTTAGCACCTACAGGACCATCAAATACATTTAATAGCTTCTCTAAAGGTTCTTTCTGCACAAAAGGTTCATCTCCCTGCACATTTACGAAAACATCGCCATCAAGAGTGGCAACAGCTTCAGCTATCCTATCAGTACCACACTCATGTTTTCTCTTGCTCATTACTACAGTACCTCCTAGTGCTTCTATCTCCTCACGTATATCATCGCTATCTGTAACGATCACAACCTCTCCAAACAAACCTGTCTCCATTGCAGATGTATAGGTACGTGCTATTACAGACTTACCATTGATCTTCTTCAACAACTTTCCCGGAAACCTTACCGAATCATACCTGGCGGGTATCAGTGCTACTGCTTTCATATAGTAAAAATATTATTTCTTTTTAAAGAAGCTAAATATTAGCATCAACCAGCCAAAAATAAAGAACATACCACCTATCGGTGTAATAATACCGATACCTTTCAACCCTATAATACCATTGATACCAAGAGCAATAATAGTGTATAATGAGCCACTAAATAATAATATCCCTATACCAAAGAATAGTGACGCCAACTTTACCAAACGGAAAGGTAAATACTGGTAAACGATACCGGATATCAATAATGCAAAACTATGGTAGAACTGGTATGTAACTGCAGTTTCGTAAGTATGAGTATCTTTAACAGACAATAAAGGCTTCAAAGCATGTGCACCAAAAGCACCTAATATAACAGCTAGCAATCCAAATATCGCCCCGGCAATCAACGCTTTTCTAAACATGAGGTAATAATTTCCTCAAAAGTACTTAATGAAATGTTCTGTTCGGGTATCATGTAGTGAGCTTGTTCATAATATTTTTTTCTTTTTATTAGAGTGTTGGTTATATAAGCTTCAATATTGTCAATGTCAACAACTAATGGACGCTGACCTATTTGCTTTCTCATACGAGCAGCTAAAACATCTACACTACCCAATAGATAAATAACACAACCACTACGCTTCATGAGGTCAATATTATCATTGAACGCGGCTGTACCTCCTCCACATGCTACTATTAATCGCTCGTTTGCAGAAGAACGCTTAATTATATCTGATAATACTCCGGTTTCGATAGTTCTAAAGTATCCCTCTCCCCCTTCTCTAAATATATCTACAACACTTTTTCCTTCTACTTTTTCTATATGATCATCTAAATCCACAAAATCCCAACCAAAAGACGCTGAGAGCTTTTCGCCCCAATACGTTTTGCCACATGCAGGCATACCTATTATGAATACACAACTCATAAGTCCTCATTTATATATTTGAGTATCATTAGAAGCCCCATACTGGTCGCCATCTCTTTATTTCTGGTTCTGTCGTAATGAAACTTGAACTTCTTAGTTTTAGTACCATAAGCACCTGCAATAGCCATCCATACGGTGCCTATAGGCAATGTATCTTTTACACCTATGCTTGCACTTAGCAACCCTGTAACTGAAAGACAATAGTCAGCACCAAGCATCTCCCTACCGTTTTCAGCAAGTTCTACAGCTGCTTGTTCACTAATAGCACCATGAAGAGCCAATGTATCACTAGCTACATTTACTATATCATGCTTTACTTCATCCTGATAAGGCACGATGCCTCCCTGAAAATATCTACTGGAGCCTGCTATTCTTGTGATAAGATGTGCTATATACCCACCCGTACAGCTTTCTAC
>CAZPDA010000096.1:0-10775 GCA_964585115.1 uncultured Flavipsychrobacter sp. | reverse complement strand
ATCCTTTTTTTGGATTCCATCTGTTCCTTAATCTCCGCCATTCTTTTCATTCTCAATGCCTCTGTATAGTTAGATTCTTTTTCATAATTATCTTTTTACTGTTTATTGTTATTAAATGTTAGTGGCATGTTTACTCTTAATACCACATTAGTACCGGGCTGATCTATGAAATACCTGAATGCATCCAGATAGTCACGATAGCTGGTGTTTAAAATATTGGTTACTGATAAGCTTAAGTTCAATGCTTGTTTACCAAACACAACCTTACTACCTACAGTACCATCTAATAAAAAATATGCTGCCGGCGGACGAGGATGGTCTATCTCATCAAAGTTTTCAGGTATGCGCCATTGGTTGAACACATATTTCCCTGACGCACCGATATAAACAGACTTGAAGCTTCCTTTCAAGTCTCTACTGTAACGAGTGCTTAGCTGTAACCTATCCGACGGCATTAATATCAACCAATCACCTACTGACGTATTACGTGCAAATAAGAACGAAGCTTTTGCATATGTTGTTAAAAGCCCATTACCTATGGGCAATACATGTTGCAAGGAAGCATCTACCCCATTTAACATAGCATTGGTCTGTTTGTAATTGAACACTTGAAATGAGCCTCTTATTGTTAGTAACTCCCCTCCCGGCTCCAGATATATAAAGTTGTTGATGTATTGCGAATACAATGAGACCGTAGCTTCCACTCGCTTGTCATCATCTTTATATTTTATCTCCACATTAGCATTATAAGCACGTTCAGGTTTCAGGCTCTTATCACCTAGTTCTACTCTTGCAGAACCATGGCTTAGACCCGAACTGAATAGTTCATTAGCCTGCGGTGCTCTGAATGCATTACCGAGTGTTGCAGTAGTATGCCAATGGTCAGACAGATGTTTGGTAAGTCCTAATGTACCTGATAGGTTGCTGTAGTCCAGTTCATACCTTACCACTTGTTGATTGCTACCTTCAGGGTTGAACAGTTCATACCATCTATAGTCATAGCGCAGCCCTGCTTCTGCTAGCCAGCCATCACCCTGCTTACGCTCTATAACATACCCTGCTATACCTTGAGAACGATAATTGGGAATGAATACTCTATCACCGGGTTGAATAAAGTTCTCCTGATATATAGCATCTATCCCTATATTCCCTTTTATAGAACCAATGGCATTATGGTCAAGGTTCAAGTTCAATGTTTGTGTATTCAAAGTAAGGTTCAATTGAGCCTTACCATTATCGATACGTAATACATCATACTCTTGTCTAAAGTTGTGTTGGTAACCATAGGTCACATCCCACCTACCTACTCTAGAGTTTAAATAACCTTTAGCCTTAACCATATCATGCTCAACATGTTGCATAGGCCTATTCAAGTCATAGCTAAAACCTGTTGATATCAATGGAGTATCACTTGCTATCGCCGCATCCAGGTCATTTTGGTTTCCTGTAAAGGCTCCTCTATATATTCCTAGGTCTGTCTCAAAGCGACTATAGAATACTTCTACTCCGTAGTGCGCTTTCTTATAACCAACCGCTGCTGAATAGTTTTGCTCTTCTACTCCACTGTTGGCTATCCAGTATCCGGGTATACGATAGTTGCCACCTTTCTTATAGGTACCCTGCAGTCTAAAGCTTAGCCCATCTACTTTGGCTATATTATGCTCTAGCATGCCAGATGCAACACCCATTCTATTATTGGAGAATGCAGCTAGATTTACTTCACCATTCCATATACCTTTCTCTATAGGTAGTGGGTTGGGTTCTACTAATACTACTCCTCCTATAGCATCGGCACCATAGCGAACACTTGCAGCACCTTTTATCACAGTTATGTTCTTAGCTAAGAAAGGGTCAACATTAGGAGCATGTTCTCCTCCCCATTGTTGATCTTCCTGACGTATACCATTGTTTAGCAACACAATACGATTGCTATGTAAACCATGAATTACAGGCTTTGCAATTGTAGCACCATTAGATAGCATGCTTACACCATTTACCTGCTCTAGCATACCCCCAAGCGACCTTCCACTATTCTCGGCTAGGTCTTTAGCTGACAGCCGGTCGCTTACTTGTAGTAGTCCATCATCATTCTTCAACCCTACAACGGTCACTTTATCTAGGTGTCCATCAGTATGCGCAACCTTAAATTTCAAGGTTGTACTTTCTATAAGTGCAACTTCCACTACCTTATGCTCAAAACCAAGAGCATGAAAGTGTAATGTATACTTACCCGCACACAAACTATCTACCTGAAACTTGCCGCTGCTGTTAGTTTCATATGTCTTATTCAGCTCCTCTACAAACACCAACATAGGCTGTAGTGGTGCCGAAGTATGCGCCTCAACAACTATTGCCTGCAATGTAATATCACATTTATCTTGTGCTGCTACATGTACAGATACTATGCAAGACAATATGGTGAGAACGCTTATTATAGCATGCTTCACTCTACTTGCTTTAAATGAAAAATTCGTCTTTCTTACTATAAGAAAGAACCAAGAAGGGGATTAAACTAACACTTGAGGTGGGCCTCTTAAATATCTAACAGAAACGACCTTTTCTATTAAGTGCTCTTCTAAAGAAGTATAATAATGAGGATAATCAGGAGTATGATACGGAACGTATACCACTACATCATTACTAATGAATGCCGGTAATGAGAACTCTAAGAACTGACAGTGATGGTGCTCAGGGTCAAAATGAGTTACATCATCATCATGCTCATGGTGTACCGTATCTTGGTGATCAGCAAATAGGTGAATATACTCCTTAGGTGTAGTACTAAGAACTAATAGTACACCTAACAGTACAGATAAAACAATATGTGTTGTTCGTTTCAACAAAATCCTTATCGCTGTGCAAAGGTAGTAATAAAGAAACTACTACTCAGCGGTAGCACCTTCTACCACATCTTTACCTCTTATATATCTTGCGTTCTTACCAAAGTTTATATCATAACCTACAAAACCTAATACCTCTCCAAACCAAAAGCTGTGCTGTATCTTACCAGTACCAATAGCCAATGAGTTCAAGTAGTTAGCATACCCACCTTTCACATCTACCTCTAAGAATAGATTCTTAATTGGGTAGTAACGTGCTCCAAACTCTAGCCCAAATACATAACCCGCTACATGAAATTTGTTATCCAGCCTATCACCAAACAAGTAAATATCCGAACGAGGTATCACAATACCACCACCAGCTTTCCAAAGGAATGTAGCTAATGGACGTGTATCATGCTTATTAGCCAACAGCTCCTTCATGCCTACATAGTTTATCATGTAGAAGTTAGCTCCGTTAGTATGCTCTACGTGTATATAGCGCCTGTGTATGAATGTATCATGGTCTACATACCTACCATGTACCATCCCCTTCATCCTTAGGGTCTGATAATCTACCATTACGTACTTAGCATGGTCGTAGTTTATCTCAATAGCATGTGTATGCTTCTTATTAAGATAGAAACCGATACGATAACTGTTCTGTGGAATAGTTATATCTAATGGATTATCCTTAAAGGCTGAAAAGTCAGGTTTGTCCTTTGCAGGAACATCATATAGAGTGAAGTCGTAATTATCACCATCACTAAAGTGAATATCACTTTTGGTGTATTTATCGCGACCGTAGCCCCACTGGAAATACATGCCTGAGAAATGTGGTTTCTCTAGTTTTATTAGTTGCGCATTAACATCCTGAGCAACCAATACTACGAGCAATAAGAACAGTACCTTTTTCATAGTTTCATTTGAACGCCGCAAATTTAGCGCAAAAATGAGACCTGTTCACAATATAGTTTCAATATCACTATAGTTTTTCGATAATTCCCGCAATTCCTTGCCCTCCACCTACACATGCTGTCACCATGCCATACTTCTTATTTAGCCTGCCCATATCATTCAGTAACTGGATGGTCAGCTTTGCACCACTACAGCCCAGCGGGTGACCAAGAGATATAGCACCACCGTTTATATTCACCTTATCAGGGTCCATATCCAACTCTCTCATTACCGCTACCGATTGCGATGCAAATGCTTCATTCAGCTCTATTAAGTCTATATCGTTCAGCTTCATACCTGCCTGAAGCAACACTTTAGGTACAGCCGCTACAGGTCCTATACCCATTATTCTTGGGTCTACCCCTGCTGATGCACAAGCTACCAACCTACCCCAAGGTTTCAGTCCCAACTTATTCATCAACTTTTCACTCATAACGATTGTAAATGCCGCACCATCAGATGTTTGTGAAGAGTTACCTGCAGTAACAGTTCCGCCATCAGCAAATACAGGTCTTAATTTTGCCAATGCCTCTCTTGATGTATCTGCACGAGGACCTTCATCAGTATCCACAACATATTCATTTTCAACTCTTTTACCTTTCCCATTTAAACCAATTGATCTAACTGTAAGTGGTAATATTCCATCTTTAAAGTACCCTTTCTCTATAGCATTCAATGCTTTCATATGCGAGTTGTAGGCAAACTCATCTTGGTCTTCTCTACTCACATTATAGTCCTTTGCTACCTGCTCAGCAGTAAGCCCCATGCTTAGATAGTAGTCTCCGTTATCTTTAACGATGTCGTAATTTGGCATGGTCCTCCACCCTGCTGTTGGCACAAGGCTCATACTTTCCGTACCACCTGCAATGATGCAGTCTGCCATACCGCTTTGTATCTTAGCTGTAGCTATAGCAATGGTCTCCAAACCCGAAGCACAATATCTATTAACCGTAACACCCGGTGCCCATTCACCTACTGCCCTATTGGCGATTATACGACCTACTTGAAGTCCCTGTTCAGCTTCAGGAACAGCATTACCTACTATCACATCATCTATCAACTTTGGGTCTAGCTCGGGTACGGACTGTAGTAGTCCTTTAATAACATCTACTGCCATATCATCAGGGCGATAAAATCTTAATCCACCTCTTTTTGCTTTACCTACTGCTGTGCGATAACCCGCTATTATAAATGCTGCTTGCATAGAAGAATGCTTTTATGTTGTACTTACTAAAGTTAATAAATACATGTGATAAGCCTGTGAAGAAAAGGTGAAATCTCTATAACGGAATATTATACCTACATATCTGACAAACAAGACCTACTACGTAACTTTACATTATGAAAAAGACACTTGTACTAGGAGCATCTACCAACCCTGCCAGATATAGCAATATTGCCATTAACAGACTTGTGGGCAGCAACCAGCCCGTGGTAGCAGTAGGACGAAGAGAAGGGAACGTGGCAGGTATAGATATACAAACAGGACAACCTGATGTGGAAGACATAGATACGGTAACTCTATATCTAAACCCCACCAATCAGAAAGAATATTACGATTATATCCTCTCGCTGAAACCGAAGCGTGTCATCTTTAACCCTGGAACTGAGAACGATGAACTAGAAGCCAAACTTGCAGCTGCTAACATCTACCCTCAAGAGGCCTGCACTCTAGTATTATTGAGTACGGGGCAATATTAATATTATGAGAATGTTGTGGCAATAACCAATATAAGGTGTTGTATCTTGTATGGGATGAAACACCTAAGCCTTATATTATCCTTTCTATTTGCAATAAGTTTTACCTGTACTGCACAGTCAAACAATGATAGTATCATAACTATTTCAGGAAAAGTGGTTGATGAGGATAGCGAACCCGTGATAAACGCTTTAGTGGAGCTATTAGATAGCAATAACACCGCATTGCAGACCACCAATACAGACTATGATGATGAATATTTATTACAGGTAGGCAACTCAAAAATTACTTATAAGATCATGGTGAGACACTTAGATTATACAACGTCGTTAACTACTGATGTTCATGTAGATACTAAAGATACCTTCAATCAAAATTTCAAGCTGCGAAGACAAGAAGGTTATCAAGAAATTATTATAAATATTGCTTGCCCTTCTATAATAGATAGAGACAACCCAAGCCCTATGAATAAGACAATAACTAGCGACCAGATCGAGAAAACAGCACACTAATGAAAAAGCCCCAAGCCATACAGATATCCATACCCCAGCCTTGTAGTGAGGACTGGCAGAGGATGACACCACAAGAGAAAGGACGCTATTGCGATGCTTGCAAAAAGTGTGTGGTAGACTTTACAGGTTTTACAGACAGGCAACTGTACGACTACTTCATTCAACATAATGGAAAGAAGATATGCGGGCATTTTAAAAGTACTCAACTTAACCGTAGTATTACCCTACCTCCACAACCACATAGCAAGCTATACCGCATTGCTGTAGCATTGGGGTTAACAGTTGCATTAGTAACTGCCGCGGAGCAGCGATCTTTTGCTAAAGCTCCGTTGATGGAATATAATATTATACTTAATGATTGGGACAAAAACTCTACTCCTCCTCAAACTGACCATACTACAATAAAAGGAAAAGTAGTAGACGAGAATGGAGAACCACTAGTTAATGCTATAGTTGAACTTCTCAATAACGGAATAGTAATAGGAGGAGTTGTTACAGACTCAGATGGTTATTACATTATTAAAACAAACCAAATAACATCTAAAAACACATACGATCTATCAGTATACTATGTAGGTAAGAAAAATGAAACTATTGGTCTTATAATAATCCCTTATTCGGTTAATATATCCAACATAACGCTTGAACAAAATACAGATGACATAGGACTAATAGGAGAGCTTTTCATAAGGGCTTCTAAAACCCTGTTAATAGACCCTGACAACCCTAGCGCAGGTAATAAGACAATTACTAGTGAACAAATTGAGAAAACAGCTCACTAGCTATAAGAGTGCCCCATCCATACAGCACCACTTATACTGTCGCGCTCAGCACCTGTTACGGTACTTAACACATTGGTCTCTTCACGCCACCTAAGCACACCAACAAGGGCCATTACTATAGCTTCCTTATAGTTTACCGTATCTCCGTCAGGCACTTCAAGTATCACTTTATGTTCTGCTAAGGCTTCTTTTAGTACTTCTATTAAGAATGTATTGTTTGCACCACCGCCGGTTACTAATAGCTTTACTTCTTCTTTATCTACAGGATATTGCTTTACCGCAGCTACCACTTGGTCTACTATTAGTTGCATCATTGTACGCATCAGGTTGCTTAGGCTATGCCCTACCAACTTTGGCAATACAGAGGCTCTGGCATATTCATTACTTAGCGATTTAGGCGTACTCTTGGCATAATATGGGTCTTTCTTTAGCTCCTCTAATAGTTGAGGCACTACCTTACCCTCACTAGCCAGCTTACCACCTTTGTCATAGGTCGCTCCTACTTTATTGGCTAGTGCATTCAACGCCTGATTAGCTATGCATAGGTCAAAAGCCATTTTACTATCGCCATATGGCACAGAAAGGTTAGCAATACCACCTAGGTTCAGCAGGTAATCATAGTCACTAAACAGCAGTTTATCACCTATCGGAACTATCGGTGCTCCTTGCCCACCAAGTGCCACATCCATATTGCGGAGGTCACTCACTACAGGTAGCCCTGTTTTGGCAGCTATACCGGCACCATCCCCAAGCTGTACACTGGTATGCTGCTCAGGCTCATGCATTACCGTATGCCCATGAGAGGCTATCAATGTCACTTGGTGTTCTATATCATTATCAGCAATGAACTTGTTCACCACATCTCCCAAATACCTACCATACTCTGTGTGTAGCAGAGAATATTCTCGCACACTCATCTCAGGTATCTTCAGCAACTTATCTTCCCACTCAGGACTATATTGTACACAGTCAGCATTTAGCAGCTGATAAGACCATTTCCCTCTCACCTCTTCCAACTGCACAAATGCTATATCCAACCCATCCAGAGAGCTGCCCGACATCAGCCCTATTGCTTTGTATATCATGCCGCAAAATAAATAAAGACTGAACAGATTATTATTACGATTTTTATGTCATGTATAAAATGTCTTATTATTCAGAGCAAGATGCTGATAAAGTGCTGACTTTCATGCAAGAACATCCGTTTGCTATACTTACTGCAAATGGAGATACACATCCCATAGCCACACATATTCCATTTCTAATAGACAAAGTTGGTGATGACACCGTACTAAGAGGGCATATCATGCGCAATACAGACCACCATATAGCACTAATGAATAACCCTGAAGCCTTAGTAGTATTCAATGGAGCACACTGCTACGTCAGCTCTAGCTGGTATAGCAATAAAGGAGAAGGCGCTACATGGAACTACATGACCGTACACGCAAAAGGCACTATAAAGTTTACTAGTGAAGAAGAGACCATTACTATACTACAAGAGTTGACAGACAAATACGAAGCAGAGCAGCCCGCTCCCCAACTTATGAAGGACATTCCGCAAGACTATATAGAGAAGTATGTCAAAGCCATAGTCGGTATCAAAATAGTGGTTAAAGAAATAGACAATACCTTCAAACTAAGCCAAAATAAAGATGAAGAGAGCTATAAGAATATAGTCAACCAACTGGAAAGCATAGGCAAACCTGATGAACTAGCTATAGCTAAAGAAATGAGGCAACGCAAACCCGAATTATTCTAATACGAATAAAGGCTACTCAATGAGTAGCCTTTATTACAATATCTATTAGGTAGAATTAAGCAGGAACGTTGTTCAACGCCTCAGTCATTGTCTTACCTATATCTGCCGGACTAGCAACAACGTTGATGCCGCACTCATCCATTATCTTCATTTTTGCAGCAGCAGTATCTTCAGCACCACCAATGATAGCACCTGCGTGACCCATACGACGTCCCGGAGGAGCTGTTTGACCTGCGATGAAACCAACTACAGGCTTTCTCATATTGTCTTTCAACCAACGAGCAGCTTGCGCTTCCATATCACCACCGATCTCACCTATCATGATGATACCATCAGTTTCAGGGTCGTTCATTAGTAGCTCAACCGCTTCTTTAGTAGTAGTACCGATGATCGGGTCTCCACCGATACCGATAGCTGTAGATATACCAAGACCCGCTTTAACTACTTGGTCAGCAGCTTCATAGGTCAAAGTACCAGACTTAGATACAACACCGATACGGCCTTTCTTGAATACGAAACCAGGCATGATACCTACTTTAGCCTCTTCAGCTGTGATAACACCAGGACAGTTTGGCCCTATCAAGCGGCAGTCTTTACCGTTGATATAATCGCGAGCTTTAACCATATCCTGTACAGGAATACCCTCAGTAATACAAATGATAACCTTGATACCTGCATCTGCAGCCTCCATAATAGCATCAGAAGCAAATGCCGGTGGCACGAAAATGATAGAAACATCAGCACCTGTATCTTTTACTGCATCTGCTACAGTGTTGAAAACAGGGCGATCTAAGTGCTGAGTACCACCTTTACCCGGAGTAACACCACCTACTACGTTCGTACCATATTCGATCATCTGACCCGCATGGAAAGTACCTTCCGTACCTGTGAATCCTTGAACTATTACTTTGGAATCCTTATTTACTAAAACAGCCATGAGCTAAATATTATCTGATTAGACGTATAATAACGTGCGCAAAATTAAGGTAATTAGAGGCAAATACAAATGCCACATCAATATTTATATATGAAAAAATTTGGGCTCACTCCCAACCTTTTCCTAACTCCTATCGTCTATGGTATTGAAAGTGATAAAAACGCGATTTTCGCGCTAAACATATTCGAAGATTGTAATGGGTAATCAATTCTAGATTTCGAAGGCCGGTGTCCACCGGCTTTCTTCATTTACATACCTTAAACCCTTAATTATCAATCTATTTCACCCTAAGACTTACTTTTTCCCTTCCATCTCTAGTCTCGACTGCTCTTTTGCTTTGCTTAAGAAGTCTGATGCAAAAATGAAAGAATTAAGGTCTTTATCATCACTCATGATGATCTCTTTACTAGACCCCTCCCATTTCTTATGTCCTTTGTGTAGGTAAATGATGTTGTCCCCACTCTCCATCACAGTATTCATATCGTGGGTATTAACTACGGTAGTGATGTTATATTCTCTGGTAAGATCTTGGATCAGTTTATCAATAACCAATGATGTCTGAGGATCAAGACCCGAGTTTGGCTCATCGCAAAACAAATATTTAGGGTTCAACACAATAGCTCTGGCCAATGCTACCCTCTTTTTCATACCACCACTTATTTCTGATGGATGTTTTTTATTTGCTCCTTCCAGATTTACCCTTTCCAATACCTCATCCACTCTGCGCATCTTTTCAGCAGCAGTATCTTTGGTAAACATATCCAGCGGGAAACGAACATTACTAGCCACGTCCATACTATCAAACAGTGCCGAGCCCTGAAACAGCATACCTATCTGAGTGCGTACATCTTTAAGCTCGTCCTTGTCCATCAGTAGCAGGTCTTGACCTTCGTATAGTACTTCTCCCTTATCAGGAGTAATAAGACCTATCATACACTTCATGAAAACGGTCTTACCGCTACCACTGGCACCAATGATAAGGCTGGTCTTACCTGCCTCCATCTTCCAGGATACATCTTCTAATACGGTCTTATCTCCAAAGCTCTTGTGAATGTTCTTTACTTCTATCATTTGTTTGCGGATGTAGAATACCCAAAGTAACAGGTTATTATTTACTTATCAGAGAATTATTTTGTTCTCTTTTGTTCCCGAAAACTTTTGTGGTGAATCAGAAACAATTTCAACCCAAAATGCTGATAATCAAACAATTGACCGAGAACAACTTTTGTTCCCTGAGAACAAACGGGAACAGAATGGAAACAATTCTGTTTTCTGACCATTCATTAAAATAACAAATATACAATAAT
>CAZPDA010000095.1:0-10797 GCA_964585115.1 uncultured Flavipsychrobacter sp. | reverse complement strand
GTACATATAGTGCCGCTTATATACCTAGTTTGTTTGTTTTGTTTGATAAAGAATGCCACCCTTTTGGGTGGCTTCTCTATTTTATGACAGTCTCTTTTTCTTAAATACTATTCTTACTTTTCAGGTGTTGGAGGAGGTGGTGGCGGAGCATCGTCTTCAACAGGAGGCATATCATCTATAGGCTCATCTTCATAGTCTTTATTGTCAGGGTATGGGTTGGTCCATATCATTACTCTATTATCCTTGTAAGCGTATAGTACAGTTCTATCCGGCATTCCTACATCGATTATGCCTAAACCTTTCATGTTATTGGGGTCATCAGAGTTTAAAACTAACTCTTCATTTCTTTCTCCGGCTAACTGGTCTATTATAAAACAAACACCATTCATAATAACAGTGTCGCCAGCTACACGCGAACATAGTTGGTAGGTATGTCCATCATCTTGTGTACATATAATGTTTGGTTTGGCATCAGATTCTTTATAAGCTCTAAAGTCAAAGAAGTTTTTAGCTTTTACCCACTTGCCAATTTCTATATCATTTTGCTTAGTGATATTTCCTTTTACAGTACACTCTTTACTATGCTTCTTAGTCACTACTGTCTTTTCATATTTCATTTCAGGACCATAATAAATTGTTATTAGGTCGTATACAGTAACACGACTGCTACCATCAGCCATCTTCTTAGTGCTATATATCTCTCCATTCATTACAAAGCCGGTACCATCCATTTTTCTACCGCCTTGATGCAGCATTATCTTGTAGGCACCACTTGTTAGTTTTTGTGCATACCCACTTTTAATGTCTTGTATTACTTGGCTATAAGGTGTTTTTACTACCTCTTCTATTTTGCCATCAGGAGTTAAAGACGACATATACACACCTTCAGGTGTTTTGTCTATACCCTTACCTCCTGTAAAGTAAAAACCTCCTGTAGAACCCATACCCTCAAAAATGTTTATAAACAGGGGATAGAAGTTATCATCTCCATCTATCATATCTACATCAGATACCATCGAGCCTTCTTCGGTTTGTATAGTAGCTAGGCTATACTTTACAGCTCCAGAGCTTTCTTCTTTACATAACAAGTGTATCACATCCATATTAGACTTCATGCTTACCAGTTGCTTATTGCCTGTTAGGTTCCATTGTTCTTCAAGTTTTGAATTATAACATGTAGCTGCGTACCCCGACTTTGTTTCTTGTATCAAAAGAAAGTTTTCAGGGTTCATGCCGAATATGACATAAACCTTATTGGTAGCAGACTTGATGCCTTTTAATGCCATCTTGTTGTTTACCTGACCATTAGGATCTGTAACATATAGTGTAGCATTTTTCTTAGACTCATTGTAGAATACAAAACCATATAGCTGTCCATTAGTACCCGATGACATAACCTCTCCAAGATCTTTAGTATCGATACTAAGCTTACTCATACTCCTCATTTGCGGGTCAAGCAGATCTACCTTTAGTGTATTGGGCTTATTAGCTTGTTTGTAGTAGGTATATATTATTTGCCCCATATCGCCACCATTACCTACATACGGCGCTGTTCCTTTTGCTATACTATCTGCCATGAACTCTTGAGCTTGGGTGCTCACCAGTCCTAAACTGCATAATGCTAGTGTAAGAATCGATTTTCTCATGTTTATGCTTATTTACCTAATATTTTAGTTTGATGCTAATTTTTGAATAGTACTAACAATAAATATGCGAATTATATACTAAACAAAGCGTTAAAAATAATTCATATGTATGGCGTTTAAACCATCAATGGTTTCTACGGTCAAAGGGATGAACAATAAATATCGGACAATAACATGAAAAAACTACTAGTAGCAGTTGTATTGTTTAGCCTTGTAGTATCTACGCAAGCATATGCACAAGGTGGAAACCAGAGAGACCCGAAGAAGATGACCGAGATGGTAGCAAAGAAGCTGAACTTTAGTGATGACCAGAATAAACAGCTGGCAGAGCTGAATACTAAGTATACAGGCGATGACTTTGATAGACAGGCTTATAGAGATGACTTCCAAAAAATAATGACAGAAGATCAGAAGAAGCAACTCGCAGAGTTGAGGCAAAAACGTATGGGTAAGAGCAGACGTGGGGGCGTCAATTAGGGTTATCCATATATAAAAGCAAAAGCCACTCTGAAAAGAGTGGCTTTCTTGGTTGTCAATATACCATTATTAGAAGTCGAACTCATCTTTTAATATACTTCTCCATGTCTCCAGCTCAGGAATACCCGGCTTACGCTTACCGAAGAACTGTACGATCAATTCGCCGTCTTTATCAAATACTTCTAAAGAGTTGATGATACCATCAACACTAGGCTTCTTCACTAGGTAAGAAGAAACGATAGCATCGGCACGTAGGTGCATGTTGAATTCTGGGTCTAGTACATTATACCAAGGTCCCATCTCTGCAAGGTTGCTTACTTCACCTGTGTGTATCTGTATACAACCTTTGTTGCCTACAAATACCATTATAGGAACGTTGCGCTCTGCTGCAGTCTCTAGCATAGTACGAGTAGCGTTGTTGTCTACTTGCTTTACATGCCCTTCAGGAGCTAGACGCAATGCTTGAGTACGAGTCACTTTGTATTTGCGAAGCATACCATAGAAGTCGTGTGTATCTTTTAGGTCTAACCACTCTTGGCGGAAGTTCTCAACATCTATCTCGCTATCAGGTAGCTCGGCAGGTGCCGGTGCAAATGCTTCTGTTTGCAGGTCTTCTTGTTGTGCTTCAGCAGTATACTTTGTTACTATTGCATCGTATGCAGCAGCATCACTTTTTTCAGTCAGGTATATCTTATGTACCGCACTACCACTCTTATCAAAGAACTGTAAGCTCTTACGCTCTCCTTCATGTACGGCAAAGCCCCACTTCCAGCTCATCATGAATAAACGTAGGTCGATATCCGGATCAAGTACTAGACCTACAGGTCCTTCAAAAGAAACATTGTTGTAAACACCTTTACGCTCATGTACACAGTCGTCATTGCGGGTAAGGGCCATTACATGTCCCATTGTCTGTACCTCTTTCAATAGGTCGGTAAACTTATTGTTAAGACGTGTTACGCCTTCGCCAATGCTTGTGTTTACCAGCTCAGCCTCGCTTACATTCATAGCAGCAGCTATGTTGCGGATACGCATCTTTGGGTTCTCTTCTTTGAACTTTGCGTACTGTTCTTTTAGTGAAAGTGTTGCTTCCATTTTATATTGTTTTTATCAGTTGACAGAAATTGTTTGATGAATTGATGGCATGATGATCGGATGTTCATAATCGCTATGGTTGAATACATCTATAGGATAGTCAAAAGTGTCACTCATAGATGTACCGTTGATTATATCTCTAGGCTTACCGTATGCTACAGTATTGCCTTTCTTTAATAGTAGCATTTTATCAGCATATTGCAATGCCAGATTCAGGTCGTGCAGTATGGCTATAACACAATGCCCCTGTGCTGCAAACTCTTTAGCTATTTGTAAGGAGTTGTGTTGATGGCGGATATCCAAGTTATTACTCGGCTCATCCATAAACAGGTAACGCGTTTCATATTTATCACTTGCCGCAATTTGTGCAAACACACGTGCCAACTGCACACGTTGCTGCTCACCACCTGATAAATGTAAATAGCTGCGCTCCACAAGGTGTGTAATGCCTACTTTCTCTAGTGCGGTCATTACTATTTGTTCGTCGTTGTTGCTAGGTGCTTTTCTATAGTGTGGGTAGCGTCCCATCATCACCACCTCTTTTACTGTGAAGGGTAGGGTAAGGATGGTCTGCTGTTGTAGTACTGCTGCAAACTGTGCCAGCTCGTTAGGTTTCCATTTTTTAAATGGCTTGCCTTGTATATCTATACCGCCCTTCGGTGTCTTTAGTTCGCCACAGGCTATCTTTAGCAAGGTAGATTTACCCGCACCGTTAGAGCCTGCTATTACAAAAAGCTCTCCTTTCTGCACATCCATAGATACATCGTTTAGTATCTGTAGGTGTCCTGCACTATATGATATGTTCTTTAAGCTTAGCATTAGAAATACATTTTAGTTTTTCGTTGGTTGATGAGTATGTATAGGAAAAACGGTGCGCCTATTAGCCCTGTGATGATACCTATGGGTATTTCTGAAGGCTGCATCACTGTGCGCGATACCACATCTGCACATATCAGCAATACCGCACCTGCTATGGCAGATACAGGTAGCAATACACTATGGTCAGGACCAATAAGTAGCCTGACAATATGAGGTACTACAAGACCTACAAATACAATGATACCCGATACTGCTACAGACGCACCAACACCCATAGCCGTGAGCATAATGATGATGCGTTTTGTTCGCTCGGTATTGATACCGAGATGAGCAGCGTTGTTCTCACCGAGAGCAAAGGCATTAAGTGCCTTGCTCATGCGAGGTAATAGGAGTATAGGGGCTAATGTAAACGGCATAATACCCAGTACGTTGCTCCAAGTAGCACCACCAAGGCTACCTAGTGTCCAGAAGGTGATGGTACGCAATTGAGCATCGTTGGCTGAGTAGGTGAATAGTCCCATTATGGATTGAGATAGGGCATTTACAGCGATACCCGATAGTAGCATCATGCTAACAACGGTCTTGCCATCTACCTGAGATAGACGATATACGGCTATGGTGGCTGCAAATGCACCTATAAAGGTGAAAATGGATAAAGCGTAGATACCCCACATAGAGCCAAGGGAGGAGAACCATGTCATCCCAACTACTATAAAGGATACTGCTGCAAGAGATGCGCCCGATGATATACCGATCAAGCCGGGATCCGCTAGCGGATTGCGAAACAGACCTTGCATAGCGGCACCCGATACGGCTAGCGATGCACCTACTAGTGCTGCTAATAGTACTCGTGGAAGACGTATCACACTCAGCACAGCTTCTTGCGTGTCGCTAAACTGTATGCTGCTACCTATGCCTATATTCTCTAGCAGTATACCCAGCGATTGCATTGGCGATATGCTAACCGCACCAATACCCACACCTAATAATATAGATATGGGTAGTAGTACTACGATCAACGGTATGATCCACTTACGGTTTTGCAACGTCGCTTAGTTTTTTAGATAGTTCTGTTATTGCCATACCTACACGCGGGCCAAAACCTGTTAGGTAAAGTCCGTCCATAGCTATTACTTTCTTATTCTTTCCTGCATTGGTTTGTGCAATGCCCGGCACTTGTAGCAGTCCGTCTATGCCTTCTACACTTTGCAGCCCATCGCTGAACATTAGTATCACATCGGGATTAGCCTCTACAAGTGCTTCTGATGTGATAGGCTTGAACTGCTCAAATCCTGATGCTGCATTCTGTCCGCCTGCCAGCTCTATCATCTTATGTGCTTCTGTTTTAGTACCGCCTGCCATCATGGTACCTGCACCACGTGCATATATGAATAGTACTTTAGGCTGATGGTCTAGTATAGTTTTGTTAGACAAGTCGCTGTCTATTCTGCTGATGATAGGCGCAGCCTTATCGCTCATGTCAAGTGTATCACTAAGGTGCTGTATGATGTTCTTTGTATTCTCTATCTCACCTTCTAGCGTATAGGTGACTATTGGAATGTTAGCTGACTCCAGTTGTTGTTTCAGCTCAGGGCGCATATAGCGGTTTAGCGATAATACCAATGTTGGGTTCTGTGTCAATATCGCTTCAGACGAGACGTTTCTGTTGTGCCCTACTTTAGGTAGCTGCTGTGCTACTTGCGGGTAAGTACTGGTTACGTCTACCGCTACTACCTTATCACCTAGCCCTAGTTGGTAAACGATCTCGGTAAGCGTACCGCCAAGTACTACTATACGGCTGCTGTCATTTATATTCAATCCTGTGTGTTCTTGCTCTTCTGTTTGGTCGTTACTGTTGTTGCAAGATGTTAGCGATGCAAAACATACGGCTATCGCTACGGTTATACTAAGTATCTTCTTCATTTGGTTTTAAAAATTTTCTCCGTGACAATTCTATGACGGAAACAAATGTAGATGTATCAACCAGTAACGATTTTAACAATCAGGAAAAGCATTGTCACAATCAGGAAAAACAATGACAAAGGCGTGACACTCTTTATATATACTTAATAAATAAGGGGTTGCGCCGTATGCTTTTTCGATTTTTGTAAGTCTTTTTCCCATATCTGAAACAATGTACCTACACGGTTAGGCTAGGTTTGCGCCTCGAAAAAACGAACCTATGCAAAGAATAAAAGATGGGCTTTTGCTCAAAATGATGCTACTCTTCGTGGCGTGTGTTCATCTGACAACGTTTGCCAAAGCAGATGAAAAGAATACAGGAGTATTAAAAGGTACTGTATCTACAGATAATAATAAAGCAGCTGTAGGGGCAGTGGCACAGATAAAAGTACTGAAAAAGACTGCTCTTGTAGATAATGACGGTGTGTTCTCATTCAATAGTATACCCGTAGGTAATTATACAGTGCAGGTATCATTAACAGGTTTTCAGACCGTTTCTAAGAATGTAGTTATCGAAAATGGGAAAACTACGACCGTAGATATCACATTGAATATTGCTAATAACAACTTGGGTGAGTTTGTAATTAGCGATTCTAAGAATAGATATAAGAGAAACAAAGTATCAAACAGCCTAAGGCTAAATACACCGCTTAAAGAGATACCACAAAATATACAAGTGATCTCAGGTGCTGCATTGGCAGATCAGCAGGTCATCAGCATGAGTGATGGTGTATTGAGAAATGTAAGTGGTGCATCTCGCTTAGAGCACTGGGGTGATATGTATACTCGTGTTAATATGAGAGGGTCGCGCATACCAGCTTTCCGCAATGGTGTGAACATATCTTCTTCTTGGGGACCACTTACAGAGGATATGAGCTTCGTAGACCATATAGAAGTAGTAAAAGGACCGGCAGGCTTTATGTTAGCTAATGGAGACCCTGCAGGACTATATAATGTAGTGACCAAAAAGCCTACAGGTGAAGGCTTTAATGGTGAGGTTGGTTTTACGCTTGGTAGCTTCGACCTATATCGTACTACGCTAGACCTTGATGGTAACTTTGATAAGAGTGGTAAAGTGATGTACCGCCTGAACCTGATGGGACAGACAAAAGGTTCATTCCGTATGAATGAGTATAACGACCGTTATAGCATTGCGCCTGTAGTTGCCTTCAAGCTAGACGACCGTACGGTACTTACTTTAGAGTATACTTTGCAACATGCTAAGATGTCTAACGTAGGTAGCTACTACCTGTTCTCTAAAGAAGGATATGGTGAAGACATCGACCAATCAGTATCACTAATGCATGCAGGCATAGAGCCAACGGTTATAGACGACCATAGTGTTTTTGTAAACCTGCAACATCAAATAAATGACGACTGGAAGGTGACTGCACAAGCAGCATACTTTAGCTATCAACAGCAAGGCTCTTCTATGTGGCCTACTGCCGTATTGCCAAACGATAGGATAATACGTAACGTAAGTGTGTGGGATGCTGCTGCCGAAATGAGATCGGGGCAAGTATACTTGAATGGTAATGCAAAAACAGGTAGCATCAACCACAGAGTATTGGCAGGTATAGATGTAGGTACGAAAGAATATTGGGCAGACTGGGGACAGGTGCATGATCTGGATGATTCTGCTACGGCATTCGACCTTAATGATCCTTCTTATGCAGCACCAGCAAATGGTTTCCCTGACTTTGATAGAACGCTGCCTGTAAAACAACGTGCAGGTATCACTAGTACTACTATCAACCAAAGCTACGCAGGCTTATATCTACAAGACGAGCTAGGTTTCTTTGATAATAAACTACGCCTTACGTTGGCTGGTCGCTTTACTTATGTAAGTCAGGCAAGCTATGGTGGCCAGGCTATAGAGGCTAACCACATCACTCCACGTGTTGGTCTTAGCTATTCTATAGATAAGAATACAACAGTATATGCATTGTACGACCAAGCATTCACGCCACAGTCCGGTGTGTTGAGAAATGGTGACGGTATCAAACCGCTTACTGGTAATAACACAGAGGTGGGTGTAAAAAGAGATTGGTTTGACGGTAAGTGGAACTCTACTGTTTCAGTTTATCGCATCACTAAGAACAACGAGTTGACAAGTGACCCTATGAATGCTGTAGGTGAGCAATACTCAATAGTGCTTGGGGAGAAAGTAGCAGAAGGTGTGGAGGTAGATATCAAAGGTCAGTTAGCAAGAGGTCTTGACCTTGTAATGAACTATGCGTATACCGACTCTCGCGTTACAGAAGTAGCCGACGGTATCACCGCTATAAATGTAGGTGATAAGATAGCAGGATTTGCAAAGCATACTGCTAATGCTTGGATAAGCTACAGAGTGATGAATGGTGCGCTAAAAGGTGCAGGTATCTCTCTTGGTGCGTCTTATATGGCAGATAGAACTACCTGGACATGGGGAGCTCCTGGACAACAGCCACTACCAAACTACTTCCGTCTTGACGGTGGATTGTTCTGGCAGCGTGGTAAGGTAAGACTAGCAGCTAATGTGTTCAATATATTGGACGACTACTTATACAGCGGCTCTTACTATGGATATGGAGACTACTACTACTGGCAAGCTGAGGCTCCGATAAACGGTAGGTTCAGCATCTCGTACAAATTCTAAGAATGACCTTAAAGAAAAAGATAGGTAAAATACACCTCTGGCTCGGACTTACGTCCGGGCTAGTGGTTTTTATAGTAGCCATTACGGGGTGCATCTATGCATTCCAAAAAGAGATCAGCGAGTTCTTATATCCTGAACGGTACTTTGTAGCTACGGTACCTGACGACAGAACTACCGTGCCCCTTTCTGAGATGAAAGCAACGGCACAGAAGGCATTGTCTGAGGATGTGGACTTTATGATCACCTACAAAGACCCCGACCGCAATTGGATATTCTCTTCATACGAGGGGGGCGATAAGAACGGACTTTGGTATACCGATGAGATCAAGCACTTTAAGGTGGCGAGCATTGACCCCTATACGGGCGAGCTTACTGCTGTGGTAGATTATAAGTATGAGTTCTTCAACGTAATAAAGTACTTGCACTGGAGCTTGCTGCTAAGTAGTAAGTATGGACAGCCAATAGTGGGCGTGGCTACACTGATATTTGTAGTGATGCTGATAACAGGGCTGATACTCTGGTGGCCTAAAAAGTGGAATAAGGCGCATAGAGATATGCGTTTCAAAGTGAAGTGGAAGGCATCTTTTAAGCGTACCAATTATGATATGCACAATGTGTTTGGCTTCTATGCTATGACGGTAGCCTTGCTTATATCCCTTACTGGTTTGGTATGGGCGTTCAAGTGGTTTCAAACCACGGTATATGTAGTGTCTTCACTGAGTGTTACCCCGCCTGAACGTTTGGAAGTGAAATCTGAAAAACCGGATACAGTATTATTCACCGATGTGAAGCCATTGGATAAAGCCTTTGCAACGGCATGGCAAATGATGCCCGATGTAGACCGCATAGGTGTAGATATGGAAGCCGAAGAAGACGCACCGATAGAGTGCTATGCTTACAGAGGCAAGGAAGTATACTACGACCGCGACCAACTGGTGTTTGACAGGTATACAGGTGAATATGTGGCCCGCCGCGACCGTAAGGAATGGAATAATGGGGAGAAACTTATTAGTATGAACTACGACCTGCATGTAGGCGCAGCATTAGGGTTGCCTGGTAAGATACTTGCATTCCTAGCCAGCCTGATAGCTGCCAGCTTGCCTATCACAGGCTTCTTGATATGGTACGGGAGAAAGTATAAAAAGAAAGGAAAGAAAAAATAAAATACACAACTTAGAAATGCCAAGCCTCGCAACTATTGCGGGGCTTTTTTAATTCTCATTAATTAATAATAAAGGTCAAAATAACTTCACAGACTAATATATACTATACCTGAATGCATACTGTTCACACCTTTTAGGTATGATTTGGGATTTAAATCTTTGTGCTAGTATCCAGTTGATTATTTTTTCACCTTTTTTAGTGATTTTTTTATCGTACGAGTTAAATAAGACTTCTTTGTTATAAGAGATGCGTCCCAAAACTTTTGTTACACCCCCTTTTCTATTTATTAGTATAGTGAGGTGTGCTTTTAGTAGAGTATCACTCGTACTTATATTATGAAACTTTCTTAAAGTTTCTTCTAGTGATTTGTTATTTGTCAATAAGGGTAAGTCTACAAACTTATCTGGCAGTTTGGTATTTAGGCGTTTCCTTTTTGTTTTTGGAGGTAAGCAGTTCTTTTGGATAAAAGTTGAAGTGTCAATTTTTTTTATGTCAATACTCAGGTCTTCAAAGTTTAATAAAACAACAGTACCTTGATTAGTAAGAATGTGTAAAGTGTTTTGCATAACATACACGGAATGTTCTTGAATTCTTTTGTATACCTTATCTAATTGCATAGAATCACAAGAACTATTACACTCTACACATTCACTAAGGTATATCTCATTTGTATCACACCGTTTTAACGTTCTTTTGCCATATATTTCTAAGCATGCTTCACAGTTATGTATAGCTTCTCGAAATGCATCTTTGTTGTGTATGTAACCCCAGTTGTATATCCATCCATTATTGGCTAAGGTATTAGTATCTATTACTGCTTTTAATGGAATGCTTTTATAAGGCTTCCCGTTTTTGAATATTTTAATTGCAGTATTATTGTAGTCTATCTTTCTATTACCAAACATAGTGTAGCTAGTTAAGCCTGTAGTGTTATTAGTTTTGATAATAGCTAGGTATTTACCATCATCACTCACTTGCATTTTCCCTCTATAGTAT
>CAZPDA010000094.1:0-10886 GCA_964585115.1 uncultured Flavipsychrobacter sp. | reverse complement strand
GTCAATATACTATTGCATAAATATAAAAATATATGTGTGAATCTTATAGTTTAATCTGCTACCATGAACTTATCTGCATCATTCAGGAAGGGGAAACGCTCTCTTGCTTCGGTCACCACATCCTTTTCCAGGGTAATGGTATGGCATATCGGTTTGTCTGAGTGTTGCCACAGCAGCTCTCCCAACGGACTGAACACACTACTATCTCCACTATGGTAAATATCGTTGCCGTCATTACCCACACGGTTCACCCCTATTACATAAGACATATTTTCTATAGCTCTGGCTTGCAGCAATGCTTTCCATGGCATACTACGTCGCTCAGGCCAGTTGGCTACATACAGCAATATATCATAAGCACCACCGCTATTACGCGCCCACACAGGAAAGCGTAGGTCGTAGCATACTTGCAAACATATCTTAAAGCCTTTTACACTCACTATCAATCGCCTGTCTCCTGCACTATAGTGTTTTTCTTCGCCTGCATAGGCAAACAGGTGTCGTTTGTCATAATGTCCTATTTTACCATCAGGCTGCACCCATAGCATACGGTTATAGTATTTACCTTCTTCTTCTATTATAAGGCTACCTGTAAGTATACACCTATACTTTTTGCTCATGTTTGCCATCCACTGTACGGTTGGTCCGTCCATAGGTTCGGCAAGACGTTCGGGAGCCATGCTGAAACCTGTGCTGAACATCTCAGGCAGTACTACTATCTCTTTTTTCTCTTTTACTTGCTCTATATATTGCTCATACTGCGCCAGGTTGGCTTGCTTATCTTCCCAAACTATATCCGGCTGTATGAGCGTGAAATTCAATTGAACCTTAGCCATCTGCTGTTGAATATTTTAAATACTTTTGATGCAACACACAACTTGCAAGCTATGCGAAATTTATTATTCCTACTACTATTAGCACTTCCAATATCAATATTTGCCAAAGGCGACCTTGATGGTCATTGGAGAGAAGTGAAAAGACTGGACGTTGCAGGCAATGCTGTAGATTATACAGATACCATACATATGCAGTTCCTCACAGGTAATGAATATGTGTGGCATAAGACGGGTAGTTTTATCTACCGCGGCACTTATAAAATAGAGAACGGTGGGCTGGATATAGGTAGAAGGTATTTTACCATACTAGAGATGAAGAAAAAGCGTCTGGTACTAAAAGACCCATCAGGTACTTATTATTTAGAACCATATACACCTACAACAACTTCAAACGCAAAAGCACAAAAAGAACCCGAGAACTATGACCCTGTGCATAGTATAGACCAAATGGCAGGCAAATGGTCGGTATACAAACGTACCAGCAGCAGAACACTACAACAGGTAGACTACGTAACACTACTAAAATCCGTTACCATTTTTGAAAGACCCGAAGGTAATAAGCACGGCTATTTCTACGGCTCTAGAGACGGAGAAGACAACCCTTCTTGGTATGTAACAGGCTATAACGACCAGACCATTATCTGCGAGGGTGATAGCCACAGAAAATTCAAAGTCATCAAGTGTCAAGACAACGAGATGATACTGGAAGAAGATGGTATTACTTATTTCTTCAAACAGTTCAAGGATAAATAAGGCTTACTTTATCTTAAGTAGATAATAGTCCTTTAATACTGACTGGCGGCTAGACGGTTTTATAAATTGTATATTCAGCTTAGTGACTCTGAAATAAGGTTTCTTTGCCACTATTTCATAATCATAACCTTTGCTATCAAGCATAGCAAGTCCTTTATCCATGGTTAGTACATACTTGCCTTTAGCTATGGCATTACTATCCATAGAGATAACATGCTGAGCATAAAAATGTAAAGAATTGAGTGGGTCTTCTTCACGGTATCGAATCAAATCTTTTGCAGGTATGTTATGTGCTTTCATGTATTTTGGCAGACTAACACCCACTTGGTACTTCACTAGATTTGGGTAGAAGTAATGTGTGCCAAACACATTGGCCATAAGCATGGCAGCCACACTAGCCCATATTATATTGTGCTTTACTTTTTTGTTGATGAGGATGTAGATGAATATCACCCCCAACACAGCCCATACAATATACCATACGGCACTAGCAGGGAAGACATAAGCGACCAATGCAAAACTGAAGGTCACCAACAGTACACTCAACACCACTTGCACAGGGGTAAATATGCGATAAGCTTTTGACGCTTTCCCTTGCACTACAATATCTGCCAAGAACTTCGCCGTCATTATAGCGGCAAATGGGAATGCTACGAATATGTAGTGCGGCAATTGGAACTTGGAAGAACCCAACGCTAAATAAGATAGAATGAACCCTCCTGTGGTCAGCCACTCTTGGTTTTCTTGCAAGCGGAAACGTTGCTTGATAAGTGTAGCCACATTGCCCACCAATGCGGTCAAAAACAATAGTATCCATGGCAAGAACGACCATAGCATGTTCAGCATCAAAAAGTCAATACCTGCACCATTATTCCATTTACTCTCACCTGTTATCCTGCCAAAGCTCTGCGACCAGTAGAAGAACTCAATACCCGATGTAGGTCCAGGCACTTCATTCACTATCTTTTCAGGATGCATATCGAACTGTTGGTACAGCCCTATGCTCATCGGTAGTAGTAATATTGCCATTACCACCAAACCTAGCAAGTACTCCCAACGAAAGAACATTTTCCAATTACGCTTCAATGCCCAGTCTGTAGCAAAGCAGAATATAGGCACCATCAAAGCTATGGGGCCTTTGGTCATCATGCCAAAGGCTACAGCACTAAAACCGAATATCAGATATTTCAACTTACGTTGTACTTCCCATTCCTTTAGCAGCCACACAGCGGTTATTACCCAGCTCATCAGTATGGTATCAGTACGTATGTCATTGGTCATAAGGAACATTCCCTGACAGACACCCAAAACCAGAGCTGCTAACCGTCCTGTATTTTCCCCATATAATCGCCTACCCAGTCGGTAAGTGGCATACAATGCCCATAGCGCAAATAGTATTGACGGAAGTTTGAACCCTAAATTGTTGACACCGAAGACAGACATACTCGCAGCACTCACCCAAAAAAGGAACGGTGGCTTATCCAGATAATCCCTACCACGGTCGAATATCTGCAAATAGCTTCCTGTTTCCTTCATCTCTCTACTTATCTCAGCATATTGGGCTGCATCAATATCCATTACATCTACCCAAAAAGCAGACAGATGTAACAATCCTACTAATACAAATACCCAAAATGGGATCTTCGGCATACTATTAATTTTATGAGTGCAAAAATAGTTGCAATTTTATCGAATGCTGCATTTAAGATATTATCCTTTCGACCTCGCATTTCAGCACCCCTTCACCACCAACAAAGGCACTAAAACACACCAACCCATATTGGTGGTATCACTTAGCCTACGCAACCTTGCAGGTTTTGGCGAGGCACCTGCTATCAGCTACTACGATGTTACTATCGAGCAGATGATAGAATTGCTCAAAACTAAGAAACCTCTGATAGAGCGTTACGCCCTGACCGACCCACTTCGTTATTGGCACTTCTTACACCATTTGCTACCGGGGCACAATTTCCTTATAGCTGCACTGGATATGGCTGGTTGGGACCTATTCTCTAAAATGCGTAGACAGCCGCTATATAAGATGCTTGGGCTGGAATGGAAAGACACCCCGCTAACCGACTATACAATTGGCATGGGCACGGCAGAAGAGATGATAGCGAAAATGAAAGCCAAGCCTTGGCCCATATACAAAGTGAAGATGGCAAGCCCTGATGATATAGACCTTGTAAGAGCATTGAGAGCAGAGACTGATGCCAGACTCCGTGTAGATGCCAATGAAGGGTGGCAGTTCGATGATGCAAAACTATTGTTGCCCGAGTTGCAAAAGCTGGGTGTGCAAATAGTGGAGCAGCCGCTACACCGTAGCGAGCACGATGCGATGAAGGAGCTAAAAGCATTATCACCTATCCCATTGTTTGCAGATGAAAGCTGTCAGGTAGAGCAGGATGTAGCGAAATGTGCAGAGGCTTTTCATGGCATCAATATAAAACTGACCAAATGTGGCGGCATAACACCTGCCACACGTATGATAAAAGAAGCGCGCAGCCTTGGCACCAAAGTAATGATGGGCTCTATGTGCGAGACCACTATTGGCTCTGCTGCCATAGCACACATGATACCACTACTGGACGAGGTAGACAATGACGGCACACTATTATTGAAAGAGGACATAGCCACAGGGCTGACCATTGAAGATGGCAAAATAACCGTTGGTGATGGTGCAGGCTTGGGTATATTATTCAAAGGACAAAAATTTGAGGGCTAAGTTTCTATTTTTGTGCCAATGCAATTACAGCAAAACGTTTCGCTAAAACCATACAATACATTCGGGATAGATGTAGCTGCCGAGTATTTCTTAGAGCTGACGAACAGCACCGATATTGAAGCCATTACTCAAGAAAAGTCATTACCACAACAGCAATGTATGCTAGGTGGTGGTAGTAATGTATTGCTTACAAAAGATGTGAGCGGGTTGTGCATCCTCAATCGCACTAAAGGCATCAGTAAGATAAAAGAAGACGATAAGAATGTGTGGCTGCAAGTAAGCTCTGGCGAGGTGTGGCACGAGTTTGTATTGCATTGCATCAGTAATGGATGGGCAGGTGTTGAGAACTTATCACTGATACCGGGTACTGTTGGTGCAGCACCTATGCAAAACATTGGTGCCTATGGAGTAGAAGCAAAAGAGGTAATAGAAAAAGTACGAGGTTGGCATCGTGAGGACAACTGCTACATAGCGTTGAACAATGAAGAGTGTCGCTTCGGTTATCGCGATAGCATCTTCAAACACGAGCTGAAAAATAAGGTCTACATCACGGATGTAACCTTAAAGCTGAATAAACAACCTGACTTCAACACCAGCTACGGTGCCATAGCACAACAACTGGAAGCCATGAAGGTGGAACAGTTATCCATCAAAGCCATATCCGATGCGGTCATTGCCATACGCAGTAGCAAGCTGCCCAACCCACAAGAGATAGGTAATGCGGGTAGTTTCTTCAAAAATCCTACAATTGGCATTACACAATTCAATGCTTTACAAAAAGAGTATCCTGCCATACCCAACTATCCTGTAGATGAGCAGACCATAAAGGTGCCTGCAGGCTGGTTGATAGAGCAATGTGGCTTCAAAGGAATGAAGAAGGGTAATACCGGTGTACACGCTAAGCAAGCTTTAGTACTTGTAAACTATGGCAACGTGCAGGGTAGTGAAGTATACGACTTGTCTGAAGAGATATTACAAACGGTTAATGCTCGTTTCGGAATAATGCTGGAGCGCGAAGTGCAGATATGGTAATTAAGCTTTCTTCTCTTTTATCAATGGCAGCTTGATGTAGAAGGTAGTACCCACATGCTCTTCTGTCTCAAACCATATAGCACCTTTCCAAAACTCGATTATCTTTTTGGTCATAGCCAAACCTAGTCCCGTACCCGATGTCTTAGTAGTGAAGTAAGGTTGGAATATCTTATCTACCACATCATCATCTATACCCGAGCCGTTATCTGCTATGGATATTATAGCGTGTCCGTCTTCTTTCTGCAATGCTATTTTTACTATTCCATTTCTATCTTCAGGTATAGCCTGTGTAGCATTTTCTAGGAGATTGCTCAATACACGCAGTAGCTGACTCTTGTCTAAGAACACTTCCAGTCGCTCATCAGTTCCTTCTGCTATCAGTTCTATCAGGTCATTGTTTTGATACAGGTCTACAGTTTTCTGTATCATATCGTTCAGCTCGTGCTTCTCAGGCTTAGCCTCCGGCATCTTAGCAAAGTTGGAGAACTCTGATGCGATATAAGAAAGGTTATCTATCTGCTCTATCAACGACTCTGATACCTTACCCGCCAGTTCTTCTACGTTATCATACTTATTGCGCAATGCTTGCTGCAAGTATTGTATGTTCAGCTTCATTGGCGTAAGCGGATTCTTTATCTCATGTGCTACTTGCCTTGCCATCTCTCGCCATGCACCCTCACGCTCGCTCTGTGCCAATAGCTTTGCATTCTCCTCTACCTTGCGCACCATCTTGTTATACTCGCGTATCAATAGTCCTATCTCATCATCATAAGGCCATTCTATTAATTCATTCTTACTCAGGCTGAATTTCTCAAAGCGAGAGATAACCACATTGAATGTCCTTGTTATCCATCGGGTAATGAACAAGGTCAATACACTCGATATCAAGAACACGAATGCATATAGGTTTATCAATGCAACCAAGATGCCCGATATCTGATAGTTCAATTCTTTTTGAGAGGAGAAGAAAGGCACATTGATATACCCAAGCGTAGTACCATTTTCATTACGCAGCGGGCTGTAGCAGGATATATATTGCAGCCTTCCTATACGCTCTTCTTGCATGAAGAATTGCTCACCAAGATTGTACAACCTATAGTAGGCATCAGGACGAATGATGCGTGCAAAGAGCGACTTGTCATAAATGTTCTCTTGCGATGTTACATTCAGCACACCACTGGCATAGTACAGGTTAATATCTATGCTTTGCGTATTGGCTATCTCTGTTATGAAATATCGGAATTTAGGTGTATTCACAATTTGCCTGAATGCACCCACACTATCTATCGCCTTCTGGTCTTTCAAGTATTGCAATACATTACGCTCTACCAACTGTAGTGTAGCTTGTTGCTTACGTGTATTGCTCTGTTTGTACTGATAGGTGAAGTAGAATATAGTGATGAAACCAATAATGATGAACGATATAAATACAATACCCAACATAGATAAGTGTATACGCCTACGCAGGGTAAGGTTTATAAGCTTCGCTTTGCGCACACCTAAGAAGTATGCTAAGTAAGTACGGTATGCTGCCATCAATAATGATATCAGCATCTGCATACCAAAGAGGTAAGAGAACAACGTTATGGTCTCCAACCACATTCTATGATAGCGAATAACGATGACCGTTTTCGTATCGTCTGCTCTATACCTTAACTCTGATGAGCTTCTCCAGTTCTTAAACTGATAACGCTCTGCAATAGTATCTCTTAAGAAAACAGGGAAGTTGTAATCGTTGGTCTGGGTAATGAGCTTACCATTTACATACACACCGTAAGAGTAGCCCTCTTCATTTCTATTGATGATAACGGAGCCGGGTTGCAATAGCTCAGGGTAAATGGTTTCGCCTGTAGCTTCTTTTACAGCAAGGTCTATGAACACATAACCCACCTGTCGGGTAGTGCTATCATTCACATCTACAGACACCGGTATCTTGGCCAAATAGTAATGACCATCTTGTGCGTATTCTTTATAGTAGAGTGCTTGGTAGAGAGTAGGTATTGCTGCTTGCCTTTCTTTATCCAACTCTTTATAAGTAAGTGGGTCGTTATTATACAGCGACCTGCCACGTGTATCAAATAGGTAGACCGATGACTGATATTTATTCAGTTGCCCGTTCAGATACAAGGCATCAAAACGCTCATCTATTGCTTCACGCTTTGCTCTTGTCGGTCGGTCAAAGAAAGCTTTTATCGTAGGGTCTTTCTGTATGTTACCTGCTATGTTTCTAAAGGCATATTCAGTTACATCATCACGCTGTTGTAGTATACGCTCAGCAAATAGCTTGCGGGTCTCTTGCTCTTTTATATAGTTGAAGTATTGCAGTATCGCCGTACAGAACAAGCAAACCAAAGCTGCCCAAAATATCATTCTAGGGGAGAAAAGGTCTGCCACCATTCTTAGCTTAGGCACATCCAGCAGCATGACAAACATCATCAAACCACCAAGTAATAAATAGGATATATCGGTAGTACTACTGGTATCGCTAAGACTTATCATCAGCAAGCCTGCACCTGCTATCAGCAAATACTTTATCCACTTATTATCTATAAGATGGGCTAACTGTTTATTGAGTATATAGATACCCAACATGGTACTACCCGTAATGATACCAATGATGAACAGCCCAACCAGCGTGTAGAACGATATGGTATAAAAGTGGCTGACATCAAATGAGATACTAGAGTCAATTACTACAGTGCTAATGACATTGATATAATTGAACGAGCAGTAGATAAGCAATGCGGTAGCTGCTACTGCCAACGTAATTTTCAGAGGGGGATTAGGCGCACAGCTTTTCAAGAAGTCGTTTGGTATATGCCTGATGATGAACACCACCAGCCACAGCAAGCAGAGCGCATTGAGCAGCAGGTCTCCTAATGAAGGCAAGAATGCACTAGATGCATATAGTTGTGGAGAGAATATCTCTAAGTTCTGAAGGTTGAAGGGCAAGCCCTGCCAATAAGAAAAAGCACGCAAACCAATTACTACTAATACCGTTAGTAAAAAGCCTGCACCATAAGACTTGTTTCTGGTCAGGTATATGGTTATCAGCTGTAGCCAAAGTATCGTTACCAATAGTGCAGCTATTACAATACCCAACATAAAATTATCGGGCACCCAACGCGGCTCATCAAAGTCAGATATATAAACGTGGAAGAGTGTATTGCCTGATGATGCATGTACTGGGTAGCTATGTCTGGTCTCTCTTGATAGTATTCTTGTGCTTAGTGGTATGTATTCTCCTGCTACAAAGCTGGAATGTAGATAGTTATTTTCCAGCGGGTATTTCTTAACAATAGGGAAGAGAATCACTAGTTGCTCATCCTTACCAAAGGAGTCGAGACGAATACATTTTTTCAAGAATACACCTCTATCGTTGTAGAGTAGTGTGCCCTCTTCAGGTATTTTTTCGGTACAATCTGCCAGTACTTTATTGTCATTCCAAAATATGATAGTACCGTTGCGATAAGCATATACGAAGAAAGGCAGATCGGTTAGCGCATCAATATCTTTTTGCTGTAGTGCATTATCAAATATTCGGCTTATCTGTTCCTCGTCCTCAAGAAAATCTTGTAGTTGTGCTTGCTTGTTCTGTACATCTTTTTCTATAGCACTGACCATACTGGTCGGTGTCACTAGCAAGCTTTTCTTATAGTATCTATAGCCTGCTACAGACCACAACAGTATGCTGATGACCAGCCAACCTGTGTATGGATATCGTCTGAACACTTATTATTGTCGTTCCTGTTCTTTTGCTTTGTTCCACAAGGCATCTTGTTCTTCAAGGTTCATATCGTGCAGCACTTTGCCCTGCTCATTAGCCATTACTTCCATTGCCTGAAAGCGTCGTATGAATTTCTTATTAGTACGCTCCAACGCCAGCTCAGGGTCTACCTTTACAAAGCGTGCATAGTTGGCCAGTGCAAACACCACATCACCAAACTCTTCTTCTATCTTTTCGTGCTGTCCTCCATCTACGGCTTCGTATAGCTCTCCTATCTCTTCATTTACTTTTTCCTTCACTTGGTCTACCGTATCCCATTCAAAGCCTACGGTCTTCGTCTTCTCTTGTAGCCTTATCGCTTTCACCAATGCAGGTAACGACTGTGGCACACCACTTAGTATAGACTTCTTACCTTCTTTTAGTTTTAGCTTTTCCCAGTTCTGCTTCACCTGTTCCTCGTCGTCAGCTACTACACTATCGTATATATGCGGATGACGAGCTACTAGCTTATTACATACGGTCTCTATCACATCATCAAAAGTGAACTGCTCTTGCTCCGCACCTATCTTACTATAGAATACAATGTGTAGCAATAGGTCGCCCAGCTCTTCTTTCAGCCCTTGCCAGTCTTCTTCGGTTATCGCATCGGCAAGCTCATAGGTCTCTTCTATGGTTTGCTTGCGCAGGGTCTGTATGGTCTGCTTTTTATCCCAAGGGCATTTCTCCCTTAGTTCGTCCATTATGGTTCTTAGCCTTTCTATTGACTTTGCGTACTCCATTATTGTATTAAGGTAATTAATCTTCTTGCCATTTGTAGCCATCAACATTCAGGCCACTTAATTGCAATACTCTGTGTACAACGGTATAGGCTGCTTCTTCTATATTTTTAGGATTGCTGTAGAATGATGGTGTAGCAGGACAAATGATACCGCCAGCCTCTGTCACCGTGGTCATATTGCGTAGGTGCACCAAGTTGTAGGGGGTCTCCCTTACCACACATATCAGCTTTCTGCGTTCTTTCAGCATTACATCGGCAGCACGGGTTATCAGGTCGTTGCTAATGCCACCAGCTATGCGCGCTACGGTACCCATACTACATGGGCATATTATCAGCCCTTCGTAAGTAGAGCTACCCGATGCAAATGGAGCCATAAAGTCGCCTTTATCCCATGTTTTGAAGTCATAGTTCTGGTGCCTGTCATCGCCCAACTCATGTTGCCATACCACACGTGCATTATCACTCCATACCACACTTACTTCCGTCACCTGGTCTTTCAGCTGTGCCAGTTTGTCTAAAAGCACCTTTGCATAGACCGACCCGCTAGCTCCTGTTACTGCTACTGCAAGCTTCATATATGAGTTTTATTAATTATCACAAGCTTTTAACAAAGCTACATGTAAATAGTCGTAAATTCGTGAGATAAGAGTTATGATGAACATGAAACAATATTTACTGGCAATAGTTGCGATGATGCTTTTTGTACCTGCTGTGTTTGCAGGAGGTAAGGATGATGCTAATAAGGCTAATGATAAAGAGATACATTGGCTGGACTGGGATGAAGTTCAAGTTAAAATGAAAGAAGAACCCAAGTTCGTTTGGGTAGATATATATACCGACTGGTGCGGATGGTGTAAACACATGGATAAGACCACCTTCAGCAACCCCCAAGTTATTGAGTATATGAACAAACACTTCTATTCTGTAAAGTTTGATGCAGAGAGTACTAAACCTGTACGTTTCATGGGGCAGATGTTCGAGTTTGACCCTAATATAAAAGCGCACAAACTGGCTGCTACATTAATGAATGGCAGA
>CAZPDA010000093.1:0-11050 GCA_964585115.1 uncultured Flavipsychrobacter sp. | reverse complement strand
AAACCAATCAAAGTTAACACTATTACCTTTGCGAAGAATTTTGACAAAATATTATGTTCAATAAATACTGGCGAGAGTATCCCTTTTTCTTACAACTGTTCCTATTGGTGATGATGATATTCACCTTATTCTCAGCATCTACCTATATAGCACTTACTGTGCCTGCTATGTTGACGGGTGTATCACTAGAGGATATTGCTAACATTACTAAGAATAGTAGCCCCAAAGTGTTGAATGCAGCAAGGCTACAGCAGTTGCTGTTCAGTCTGCCCTACTTTGCAGGTGTGGCGTTGCTATATGCATATGCCTCTTACCCCAAGCCTATGAAGTATCTGGGTTTCAATAAAGTGCAGAGGGCATCACAGGTGTTGATAGTAGCGGTGCTGGCCATTGCGGCAATCCCACTGATAGAGCAAGTGTTGGTATGGTTGAAGTTTATAGACCTTGGCGAGAGTGTGAAGCAGATGCAAGACCGTACAGAGCGTACCCAAGAAGCGATGCTTACTTTCAAGTCGCCACTAATGTTCATCTACACCATATTCTTATTTGGGGTAGTGCCTGCTGTTGGTGAGGAGTTGTTCTTCCGCGGACTATTGATGCGTTTCATACACAAGCGTACAGGGCGTATACATTTTGCCGTATTCCTTAGTGCTACCATATTCGCACTATTCCATGGAGAGCCTTATTCTACCTTCCCGATACTCTTCATGGGTATGCTGTTAGGATACATATATTACTTCACCGGTAGTATATGGCTGAATATACTGGCACACTTCTTAGTAAATAGCGTACAGGTAACGCTGATGTATATGAGCAATAATGGTATGCTATCTACTAATATGAATGAAATGGAATCGCTACCATGGTTTGTGGTAGTTGTTGCTTTAGTCGTATTTTGTGCGTTCTTGTATCTATTACTTAAAAATAAAACACCATTACCTGCTGGCTGGTCTGCCGATTATACACAAGAGGAGATAGCAGAAAAGCAAAGCAATGGATAGAACCTTATGGCATTACACTGGCCT
Source organism: uncultured Flavipsychrobacter sp. (assembly GCA_964585115.1). GTDB lineage: Bacteria > Bacteroidota > Bacteroidia > Chitinophagales > Chitinophagaceae > UBA5543. The sequence goes on along the minus strand of CAZPDA010000093.1, from coordinate 10,025 downwards.
ACATTCTTTACCCGACTGGGCAGCGCAATAGTATTTGCCATCGTTATGATGGGAGGGCTGCTATGGAATGAGTTTGCCTTCTTGGCACTGGTAGCACTGATACAGGTACTCTGTTTTAGAGAATACTTTACACTGATAAGAAAGATATTCCCTAATAGCGGATGGCCTTCTTGGTTGCCTATTACTATACAGGTAGGTAGCTTATACTGGCTCACCTTGGTGTTCTTATCCAAGCAGAATCATCTGTTATACCCTGCATTCATGTTCTTCCCTGTTACTATTATACTCATCAGTATGGTGTCAAAGCGAAACATTATGGGTACGGTATTTCAGTCATTAACGAGCATATTCTATATACTGCTGCCTATGGCACTATTGATAGTGCTTCGCAATCAGATATCTATGGTGATACCTATAGCACTGGTACTGATGCTATGGATGAATGATACTATGGCCTACTTGGTAGGTTCTTTCATTGGCAGAACACCATTGACCCAAATATCTCCTAAGAAAACTTGGGAAGGTACGCTGGGTGGAGTGCTGCTTACTATGGTAGGTGCAGGCATATGGGGTTACTACTCGCCTTACTATCATATGTACGACTGGGTGATAATAGCCATGCTGGTATGTATAGCCGGTACTGCTGGAGACCTGTTCGAGTCTAAACTGAAACGCTTGGCAGGGGTTAAAGACTCAGGAGCTATCATGCCGGGGCATGGTGGAGCATTGGATAGGTTCGATTCTTTACTTGTAGCAACACCATTTGTGTTTGGCTATGCCTATGTATTCATGCCACCTATTCCTGTGGTTATTTTTTAGGTGAGGCTAAATGTTAAAATTCTCTGTAATGGGTCTGAATTTGTTGTAGTTCGTGTATTTCCCTTAACTTTATTCCACATATATCGAACTTAAACTAAAAAGAATACGACATGAAAAAGTTATCATTACTTCTTTGCGCTTTGATGATCACAGGTGTAACATTTGCATGCGATGGCGATAAGGATAAGAAGTGTAAAAAAGACTGTAGCAAAGCTAAGACAGAGTGTAGCAAGAAAGGCGGTAAGAAAGCTTGTTGCAAGAAAGGTGGTAAAACAGCATCTGCTGATACTAAGAAAGCTAGCTAGTAATCTACTTACTACACATAACTTATATGGGCTACACACAACGTGTAGCCTTTTTTGTGCCTTAGTATAGTGGTAATGCTATGATAATTAGAATAATGAGGTAGCTGATAGTATCTTAGGCATATACACTTAAATACACCGTTATGAAACTGCTACTACTAATGATACCGTTCTTGTTCTTACAAAGCAATGTTGACCTGCAAAGCCAACTAAAGGGCAAGTGGGAGGAGACCACTACTAAAGACCAGTTCGTATTCAATGCAGATGGTTCGGTAAGTGTCATTAGTAAAACTGCTCCTGAAATGCGCTATACCAGCTATGAGGTGGACGGCAGCAAAACCCCTGCATGGATAGACTTGAACCTAGAACAAGGGTCTCAGAAGCTTACCTTCAAGGGTATTATCCAAATAGATGATAATAATGTGATGAGGCTTGAAATAAAAGCTCCGGGTCTATCTCGCCCTAAAGAGTTCTCACCGTATGGAGAGCGTAGAGGGTATAATTATGAATTGAAAAAGGCAGACTAGAGTGACAATATCTTCTCTACTACTTCTTTGTCATCTGCTCTGAACCAGTTGACCTCTTTATCTTTTCTGAACCAGGTCGTCTGTCGCTTAGCGTAGTTACGGGTATGCTGTTTTATTTTATCTACAGCTTCTTGCAGGGTGTTGTATTTACCATCTTTCAGGTCAAATAGTTCTTGGTAGCCTACAGTTTGTAGGTTCTTCAGGTCTTTCTGAGGATATAGCTTTTCCGCTTCTTCCATCAGTCCTTGCTGCATCATAATGTCTACACGCTGGTTGATACGGTCGTATAATAATTCACGAGGTAGCTCTAGACCTACCTTCACTATACGGAATGGACGTTCTTGCTTATTACCAGTGTGGTAGTTGATAAGGCTACTGCCTGTAGACCTGATAAAGCTCAATGCTCTAAGCATGCGTACGGGGTTCTGTGTCTCCCCTTGTTGGTAGAATAGTGGGTCTTCCTGTTTGATAGCCTCTTGCAGCCACTCAATGCCTTGGGTCTTATACTGGTTGTTTATTTCTTCTTTTATAGCAGCATCTACCTTTGGCATCTCATCTATACCCTCACATAGTGCTTTGATGTATAATCCTGTGCCACCGCATACCACAGCATTTTTGTGCGTAGTGAATATCTGTTCCAATGTCTTCAGCCCATACTCTTCGTAGGCAGCTACGGTTATATGTTCTGTTACTGAGAATTCGTCTATGAAATGGTGTTTTACAGCACTTAGCTCCTCTTCATCAGGTTTGGCAGTGCCTATGCTCATCTCCTTGTAGCATTGTCTGCTATCGGCAGAGAGTATCTCTGTGCCCAAGAGTTGGGCTAGTTGTATAGATATAGCGGTCTTGCCTACAGCTGTAGGTCCGCATATAATGTAGGCAGTATGTTCTTGAGGATCCAAGTGTAATGGTTTTCTACTTATACTTCTTCCCCGCCTTCGCTGCTATAACCTTCAGACATCTCGTCTGCACCAAGGTCATACTTATCTTCCAGCTCGCTAAGTTTATCCAGATTCACCCCCTTGATACCATACTGTGCAGGTGCTACACCTTCTTTCCTGAAGATATTAGGATACGTAAGGTTAGGCTCTTCTTCTGCTTTTACACCTATCATTTCTACAAAGAAGTTCCATGTTTTCTTAGCACGATACTCGTATAGGAATTTATGGTCGGGCTTAGTTACCAATGCAGATACAGGTGTGCGCATCATAGAAAGAGCAGGTGCATCTTTCTTGTTTACCATTACTTCTGAGTTTATCTCTCTGCCTCGTTCCCAGCGTTCATCACTCTCAAAGAAAGAAGCAGGGAATTTTGTGTCAAACTCGAATGCTACTAAGATAACCTTGTGAAACTCAAGGAACGATTGTCCTGTTTTCAGCTCTATATCCCTGTATATCTGTGTGTCGTCTTCCCAGCTTACTCTAAATCTTAATAATGGCATGGTTATTAATCACTTTCGTATTGCGTAAAAATAGTCATAATTTTACAGCCTGCATCATCAGGTACATGATATGTAGATAACTCACCTCGCAACTGTACTGCTCCCAAAATGAAGTATTGTAAATAATAATGTGAATTATTTTGGGGGAGTTTAAAATTGTGTTACCTTTGCCATCCCAAAATTTTGGACCATGCCGAAAGTAAAAACTAACTCTCGTGCCAAAAAAACTTTCAAGTTAACGGGCACAGGAAAGATACGCAGGTTTAAAGCTAACAAAAGCCACTTGCTAACGAAGAAGTCAAAGAAACGTAAGCGTCACTTGCGCCAGGCAGCGTATGTGCACCCAACTAATGAGAATTTGGTTAAACGCATGTTGCGCCTACGCTAAACCTTAATTTAAGTAAACAATAAGAAATCATTTAAGATATGCCACGTTCGGTTAATGCTGTTGCATCTCGCGCAAGAAGAAAGAAAATACTGAAGCAATCCAAAGGATTCTACGGTAAGCGTAAGAATGTCTATACGGTTGCGAAAAACGTATTGGAAAAAGGCCTTGGCTACAAATATGTAGGTCGCAAACTGAAAAAGCGTGATTACCGTGCTCTATGGATCACACGTATCAATGCAGCAGTTCGTGAAGAAGGTATGAGCTACTCTCAATTTATGGGTAAGTTGAATGCTAAAGGCATCGACCTTAACCGTAAAGTGCTAGCTGACCTTGCAATGAATGAGCCAGAAGCATTCAAGAAACTAGTTGCTGAAGTAAAGTAAGCCACAGTTCTAAACATATTCTAGTAGCCGCTATCTACAAGGTAGCGGCTATTTGTATTTTTATTTACTCCCAGCTTTTATGAGATATACTACCACAATACTAGCTATTATCTGCATACTCATTACTGCATGTAATAGTGATGAAGCTACTGATAGCAAGTTTCAAGCAGGTGATATCCTGCTACAAGACCTTGACTGTGGTGATGCTTGTAATGCTATAGAGTCGGTAACAGAGGGTGCTAATGGTTGGGACTTCTCTCACTGTGGTATAGTAGTAGAGAAAGAGGGTAAGCTATGGGTAGTAGAAGCATACGGCGAAGTGCAAGAGGTGTTGCTGGATAGCTTCCTACAGCGCAATGTAGATAGCGAGGGTAAACCCAAAGTATTGATAGGTAGACCTAAAGACAAAGAGCTTGCAAAGCAGAGTGCTGAACTCGTGAGCAGTTATTTGGGTAAGGGATATGATGATGCTTTTACTCTAGGAGATGATAAGTATTACTGTTCTGAGTTGGTATACGAATGCTTCAAAAAAGCCAATGACGATAAGGAGTACTTCCCGCTTAACGTTATGACCTTTAAAACGCCGGGTACAGATAGTATAATGCCATTCTGGCTAGCGTACTATAAAGAGTTGAACCAACCCGTGCCGGAGGGAGCGCAAGGTATTAATCCCGGTGCTATCTCCAGAAGTGATAAGCTAGAGTTGATAGAGCTTTAATTACTCTTCGTAATGTTCTGCGTAGTCAATATCAAGTGAGATATTGGCTTTTTTACCTTTAGGAAATATTCCATAGATAGTACTACCACTGCCACTCATAGATGCATATATAGCACCTTGTTTGTACAGTTCTTTCTTGATAGTAGATAAAACGGGGTGTTGTTGAAATACAGGATGTTCAAAATCATTCTTTATCGTATTCTTCCAGCGTTCTATTGGCAGCTCGGTTAGTTGTCTTAGGTCGAATGATGCAGACCTCGGCGTGATGATACTAAATGCTTCTTTGGTAGATATAGATAATTCAGGACATATCAGCTGTATCGAGTATTTAGAAAGGTCTAAACTAGAAGGGTACATCTTTTCGCCTCTACCCATAGCAAAGCAAGGACTGTTCTTAATGAAAAAAGGACAATCACTCCCAAGCTCTAAAGCTACTTTTTCTAAGTATTCATTACTTAGTTCCAGTTTGCAAAAGTCGTTTAGCAATTTCAGCATGTATGCACCATCAGCAGAGCCTCCTCCCAAACCTGCTCCCATTGGTAGTGCTTTGCGTAGGTATATGTCCAGCTTAGGTATTTTTGCAGGGAAGCGTTTTTGCATCAGCGTATATGCCTTCCACACAAGGTTGTTGGTGTTGCTACCGTCAATATCCAGTCCTGTTATGTTCAAGCGACTCTCTTCCTTAGCAGGCATTACTTCCAGCGCATCATGAAATGACCTGATAGGGTAGAAAACAGTTTCCAGGTCATGGTATCCATCAGTACGTTTATTCGTTATGTATAGTCCTATATTTATCTTACAATTCGGAAAAGAAAGCATACTACAATATTACAAGTCTCAGGAAAAACGGATGCGTAAAATTATCTGTATTTTTGGTTCTTCGCTAATAATCGAGCAATAACTACATGAAAGATATCATTAGCCTGAAAGATATACGTAAGAGCTACTACCTTGGTAAGCAAGAGCTCCCCGTTCTTAAAGGCATCGACCTTACTGTTACCCAAAACGAATATCTATCACTAATGGGGCCGTCAGGCTCGGGAAAGTCTACTCTGATGAATATATTAGGCTGTTTAGATACGCCTACATCGGGTTCGTATTTTCTAAATGGGAAAGATGTGAGTAGAATGGTAGATGATGAGCTGGCAGATATTCGTAATATAGAGATAGGCTTTGTGTTTCAGCAGTTCAATCTATTGCCGAGGCTTACTGCTTGGGAGAATGTAGCACTACCGCTAATATATGCTCGTGTGGGAAAGAAGGAGCGTGAAGAAAGAGCAATGGCCATGCTAGAGAAAGTAGACTTGGCAGAGCGTGCTAAGCACAAACCGAATGAGTTGTCTGGTGGACAGATACAAAGAGTAGCGGTAGCGAGAGCACTTATCAACAATCCATCGATAATACTGGCGGATGAACCTACGGGAAACTTAGACTCTAAAACATCTGAAGAGATAATGGAACTCTTTAATGATATACATGAGCAAGGAAATACGGTGATGCTGGTAACGCACGAGGAAGATATTGCTAACTATACAAAGCGGGTGATAAGGATACGAGATGGCGTAGTAGAGAGCGATGGTAAACCTATAGGAGCAGCAACTTTAAATAAATAATACATAGCATAAATGGCATTTAAGATATATACTAAGACAGGAGATAAGGGTAGTACTAGCTTGATAGGAGGTGTACGAGTACCCAAAAACCATATTCGCATAGAGAGCTATGGTACTGTAGACGAGCTGAACTCATATTTGGGAATGGTGAATGATATGACTCACGACGTGTTGATAAACGATTGGATACGTGAGATACAAGACCGTTTATTCACTATAGGTTCTGTATTGGCTACCAACCCTGATAAGGAGGTGAAAATGAAACTACCAGATGTGCACGAGAGTGATGTGATATGGCTGGAACAGAAGATAGATGAGATGAACGAAGATCTACCAGAAATGCGCTCTTTTATACTGCCTGGTGGACACTTGGCATCATCTACCTGCCATGTGGCTAGGTGTGTGTGCCGTAGAGCAGAGCGTATATGTGTAGGGATGAAGGAGCAGGAAGAAGTAGTACCCGAACTTATCATACAATACCTGAACCGATTGTCAGATTTCTTATTCGTATTGGCGAGGTTCATAGCACACAAAAATGGAGCAGAGGACCTTCCGTGGCGTGCAAGGGTATAATAACATCATATTCAAAACATGAAGAAACTACTGATACTAGCTGTAGCAGCTACTACTATAGCTGCTTGTAGTAATAAGCAAGCAAAACATAACATCAAGAAGATATCTTGGATAGAAGGGGAGTGGGAGATGAATATTAATAACTACACCTTTAAAGAGTCTTGGAACAAAACCTCTGATAGTACTTATAAGGGGTCAGGTGTATTGGTAGATAGCGTAGGTAATAGCGTGTTCAATGAGCAGCTATATATAGTAGAGCGAGATGATACACTATGGTATCAACCTACTGTTAGTAACCAAAATAACCAGCGTGAGATAAGCTATAAAATGACCCACTTGTCTGATGATTCTGTAGTGTTTGAGAATCCGCTACACGATTTTCCTCAGGTCATTACTTATGTAAAGACCTCTGATACTAGCATACATGCTTTTGTATCAGGATATAGTAATGGAGAGCCTAGGCAAGATGACTTCTTCTTTACTAAAGTGAGATAGTCCTTTTTTTCTTTTTAGGTTTTGGAGAGAACATATGTTCTAGTATCTCGTATAGCTCAGGGTGATGAGCCTTGAGCTGATGCGGACGCTCGAAGAAGTACTCCGATATCACCGCAAGAAACTCTGCTGTATTCGTAGCAGCATATGGGTTAATATCAGACATGCCCATGCGTATACGTTTCGTCTCCTCATGCATATACTTTATCCAAGGTGCTATGTATGGCTTGTCTAGCAGATATTCGGGCACACCGTCGGTAGCTCCATCAGCCTTGTCTATAAGATGTATGAACTCGTGTAAGGCGGTATTATGTCCGTCTTTAGGTATTGCAAAGCCTCTACGTAAAGATTGTTTGGTCAATAGCATTTTACCTTGTAGCGCACCACTACCCACCATCCCTAGCAGGCTTTGGTAAGAGCCATCTATTCCAAATTCTCCTTTATTGAAAGTGCTATTATACACCAGCACTTCTTGTATGTTCTTATATCGCCAATCTGGGAACGCAAATATTGGGATGATAGCACTGGCACCTATCAACATCAGGTCCAGGTCTTCCAGCACAGTATCTCCAACGGGAGTAATAGTAGTTCTGGCAAGGAAGTCTCTTACTCGCTCTATGAATATCTTCTTATCCTCATTAGAAAGTAGCCTGTAGAAGGATACAAAGTTTGTGAGTAGTTTATCTGCGTTTTCAGGTAGCTGATAAGCTTCAACTTTCTTTTTCTGTCTGTAGCTACTACGCAATACAAAGAAAAGTATAGCGGCAATAGCTACTAATAATACTATAATACCAAGCATAACGGTATACGATCTTCAATGGGCATTTCTGCCATTAACAAGTCAATAACAAAACTACCGTGTTTTAACGGTGGTCTTTATAGTTCTTATACGTTAAATTTACATTCCCCTTCTGAGAGAGAGCACCTAAAAGAGTATATAAGTAGATATACATAATCTATAGTCATAAATCGTTCTTTAGACCGTATGGGTCTATTTGCAGGCTCCGACCTGCTCCTGTCACTGTGGGAACACCAAACTAGAGGGTTAAAAGTTTCCCCGAAAACATGAAAAGGAAGCCTGCTTTTGCGGGCTTCTATTTTTTTAGGCAAAGAAAAAGCCCCGATATACTCGAGGCTTTTCTTCTTATAATTTGATACACTGAATTAGTGAGCGTGTGCAACATGAGGGTCAGGCTGCTTAAAGAACTCCTCTTCAGGTACTTCTTGTTCTGTTACATTGAACTTAGTTACCAACTCGGCAAATAACTTGTTGTAAAGTAGGCGACGGTAAGTCTCGTCCATGGTCTTCTCGTCTTGAACAACCTTAGCCATATACTCGTCCATCCATGGTGTTTCACCAGCCATATCTGGCGTCATACCAAAGTATGCCAGTACACGTGCCTTAATGTCTTCCATCACTTCTTCTCTGCTCACTTCTATACCGTAGTCTACCAGTAGCTTGTCAGATATTAATGTCCAACGTAGCTGATGGTCGAATGTGCTATATTCTTGCTCTACTTCTTCGTCAGTTCTTGGCTTTTCGCCACCTTCTTTCATCCAACGCTTTAAGAAGTCTACAGGTAGCTCCATGCTTACGTTGTGCACTAGTAGTTCGTATATATCGTTTTGCATACGCTCGTTACCTACACGGTCAAACTCGCGAGCCAACTCTTCTTTGATACGATTTGTGAAGTCTTCTTCGGTCTTTAGCTCAGAACCTGGGAATACTTGCTCATATAGCTTTTCGCCTAGTTCACTAGGAGTTACTTTAGTAACCTTAGTAATAGTAAGCTTGTAGAAGTTGTCTTTAGCTTCTTCTCCTGCTTTTAGAGAGTGCTTAAGGAAGTCTGCAAGCTCTTCTTCAGTACATACAGCAGATGGTTGGAAAACGATGCTTCCACCCTTCTTCTTACCCATTAGCTGCTCATTAAGCTTAGCAGGGTATTTCTCCATAAGCTCAGTATCCTCAACAGGCTCTGTACCTTCTGCTACATTACCTTTTTCGTCACAAAGCTCTAGGTTAGTATATACTACATTCTCGTTGTTCTCAATAGCATCTTGCTCTTCTACCTCTCCATGACGCTTCTGTAGGCGTGCTATCTCATCATTTACCATTGAGTCGCTAACTGCAACTACAGGCTTGTTCAGCGTAGCACCTTTAATAACGGATTCAACTTCAAGCTCAGGCTTAAGACCTATCTCAAAAGATATTTTCACCTCACTAGGGTCATTCATATCTAGTTTAAGCGGCTCGTCACCAGCCATAGCCATTGGCTGAGCAAATATTGGTAGTTGATGTTCTTTCAGGTAATCCTCAAGTTTTGTACCGGCAGTACGGAAAACCTCATCGTTGAAGATAGAAGGTCCATACATCTTACGCACCATACCAGTAGGCACCATACCTTTACGGAAACCTGGCATATTCACACTCTTAGCATAGGACTTCAGTTGCTTTTCGAAAGATGGCATATAGTCATCTTTTGATAGCTCTACAGTTAGCTTATCATGCAACTTGCCTATATTTTCTCTTGTTACCGTAGCCATTATAAAAACGGAGTTTTGGGATTTAAAAAAAGCCGATACAATGATCGGCTGTTAATTTTTCTAGTGCGGGTGGAGGGACTCGAACCCCCATGCCGTGAAGCACTAGATCCTAAGTCTAGCGTGTCTACCAATTTCACCACACCCGCTTTTTTGGCTGCGCCCTTTCTGTTAAGGCGATGCAAATATATGACAAAAATCTTTTAGACAAAATCTTTTTTGATT
>CAZPDA010000092.1:0-11206 GCA_964585115.1 uncultured Flavipsychrobacter sp. | reverse complement strand
AAATTATACCATATGAATAATACACATGGAGACATACTTTGGGTGGATGATGAAATAGAATCACTTAAATCGCAGATATTATTTCTTAAGAATAAAGGCTATGAAGTAACAGCCGTTACCAATGGTTATGATGCATTGGAGCACCTAAAGGAGAACATGGTGGATGTGGTATTGCTGGATGAGAGTATGCCGGGTATGACAGGGCTGGAAACCTTAGGAAAGATAAAAGAGGTGTCTGCATCGCTACCCGTGGTGATGATAACCAAGAATGAGGAAGAGAACATAATGGAAGAAGCAATAGGTGGTCAGATAACAGACTATCTTATCAAGCCTGTTAATCCTAATCAGGTACTGCTGACGCTAAAGAAGATAATGGACTCTAAGAGACTGGTATCTGAGAAGACCACCACAGCATATCAGCAGGACTTTAGAAACCTGTTCATGGCATTATCCTCTAATCCTGATTATGATGAGTGGAAAGAACTTTATAAAAAACTAGTGTACTGGGAGCTGGAAATGAGCCGTAGCGATAGTCCTGAAATGATGGAGGTATTCCAAACACAAAAGGCAGAAGCCAACACTGAGTTCTATAAGTACGTATCTAAGAATTACGAAAAGTGGATAAAGAATGAAGAAGGACCTTTATTCTCTCATCAGTTGTTCAAGAATAAAATAGCACCACACTTATCTAAGGATAAACCAACCTTCTTGATAGTAATAGATAACCTTCGTTTCGACCAATGGAAGTCAATACAGCCTATAATAGGAGACTCCTATCGTACGTTGGAAGAGGATATGTTCTATAGTATTTTGCCAACTGCTACGCAGTATGCACGTAATGCACTGTTTGCAGGTATGTTGCCAATAGAGATAGAGAAGAACTTTAGGAATGAGTGGAAGAATGATGACGATGAAGGGGGTAAGAACCTTTATGAAGAGATCTTCTTAAAGCACCAGTTGCTAACGCTTGGTCTGGATGGGTTGAAGACACAATACCTAAAAGTGACCAATAATGAGCATGGTAAAGACTTGGAAGATAATATCCATAACTGCCTGAATAATGACCTGACCGTTATTGTCTACAACTTTGTGGATATGCTATCTCATGCACGTACCGAGATGGAAGTGCTAAAGGAGCTGGCAGGAGATGAGGTCTCGTATCGTTCATTGACCGTTAGTTGGTTTGAGCACTCACCACTATTCCGCGCACTGAAGAAGATAGCGGATAAGGATATACAGGTGATGATAACTACCGACCATGGTACGGTTAGAGTGAAAACACCAAGTAAATGTATAGGTGATAGACATACTACGACCAACCTACGCTACAAGCATGGTAGAAATCTACAGTATGAGAATAAAGACGTGTTAGCATTCCGAGACCCTACAGTTGTTGGGCTGCCTAAGCCTAATGTCAGTTCTACCTTTATATTTGCGAAGGAAGATGTTTTCTTATGCTATCCTAACAACTATAATCATTACGTGAATTACTATAAGAATACCTTCCAGCATGGCGGTATCTCGCTTGAAGAGATGATAGTGCCTGTGGTAAGGTTAGAGAGTAAATTATAATACTGTCATTGTTAGCGTGCTACGTTTCACAAAAAATTATCAGTTATGGTGCAGCATAGCCGCATAATAATCAGTAAAATTGTGTAAACGCAATACGAATAACTTATGATGGAACCTGTCTCTGAACAAGTAGCACCCGATGCAACAAACCAGATTGGTCATCTTATAGACCAGATAGAGAAAGTAATACGTGGTAAAAGACAGCAAATAGAGAGCGTGGTGACATGCCTCATTGCCGGTGGTCATATCTTGATGGAAGATAACCCCGGTACGGGTAAAACTGTGTTAGCACGTACCCTTGCTCAGTGTATCAGTGGTGGTGAAGAGGGGCATGTATTGTTCAAGCGTGTACAGTTCACACCAGACCTGCTACCAATGGACCTGATAGGTACTTATGTGTTTGATGATGAAAGTAAAGAGTTCATCTTCAAGAAAGGGCCGTTGTTCTGTAATGTATTGTTGGCAGATGAGATAAACCGTGCATCGCCAAAGGTGCAGAGTGCCTTGCTAGAGGCTATGGCAGAGCATCAGATAACAGCAGGTGATACTACCTTGAAGCTGGAGAATATGTTCTTTACCATAGCTACACAGAACCCTGTAGAGATGGAGGGTACATACCCCCTACCTGCTGCACAGCTAGACCGTTTCTTTATGAAGATATACTTCGGCTATGTGGATGAAGATACAGAGCTGAATATCTATAAAGAGTATCTGGATATTGCTAAGAACCTAGTAGAGCTAGAGCAGGTGTTGAACTTGCAAGATATACTGGCACTACAAGAGCAGGCACAGCAAGTATTTGTGCACGACGAGATAGTGAAAGCAGTAAGTAATATAGTGAGAGGTACTCGCGACCATCAGGATATAACACTAGGAGGTTCTACACGTAGTGGTATTGCCTTCTTGAAATGTTTGAGGGCGCATGCACTGGTAAAGGGCAGAACATTTGTAATAGAGGATGATGTGGCTGATATCGCATATCAGGTATTAGAGCACAGACTTATTTACAGAAATAAAGATGGTAAGCAAAATGCCTTGAACAGCATCATTAAAAAAGAGGCTGAACGATTAGCAAAGCTTAAGTTATACGCTTAATTGCGTGAGGTATCTATGAGGTCATTTTTCAGAACAAGTAGGCTACAATATATACTGTGTGTAGGGTTATACCTTATACTCAGCACCAATGCTATTGCTCAATCTAAAGCGGAGCGATATGCAGCGCAACGCTATGAGATAGATGCCAAACGTTCTGTTGCCAACATCAATAGTGAGGATGCACTACCTCGTTCCAGAGAGTTCAAGCGTATAGATAGTACTTACTACGTAGGCTGGATGTTTGAAGGGGTGTATAAGTTTGACCATGCTGCCGATTATATCGGCTTTAAGCGTGCAGCAGAGCCTTTGGAGCGAGCGCTTAGATTGATGGAGCGCGACTATAAAAAGCAATTGAAAACACGTACGTCTGACCTGATGACGTATTACCCTGTGTACAACTACCACTTAGATTATACACTCATAGCATACTATCTGGTGAACTGCTACAACAGTATGGAAGAGCCTGAGAAGACCTATCAGCTTTTAAGGAGGGCATTGAGTTATCGCTTTCAAAGAGACTATTATTTGGATGCGTATAACTACATGGCATGGATAGTACACAGACATCGTTTTTATACCAGTGATAAGTATTCATTCCTTAAGAACTCTATAGAAGAGAACGAAGAGTTGGCAAACACTTATTTAGATTCTGCACTTAGAAATGTTCGCATCAATAAATCGTTGAATAGAGAGATATTTCAACCTGGGTATGAGCGTGGAGAGAAGGTGTCTGTATATCACTATAAGAGCATCTTGCATAGTTACCAACTAAATATTGATTCCGCGGCCTATTACTATGGGCTGATGAAGAAGAACTATGCTTTGCCACATAACAACTATGCTACTTTCAGGTCTATATGTGGAGACTTCAGAGAAGCGGAGGCTGAATATAATAAAGCGCGCTCGCAAGAGTCCGGAGATAAAAGGTTGAAAGAGTGGGCGTATTATAGTGCCAACCTGAATGTATATAAAGCACTACCTGAAAAAGCTATAGAGATAACCAAGCAAATGATACAGGCTAATGGTTCTACTCCCGGGTTTGGTTGGTACAATATAGCACTAGCCAGAGCCATGCATTATGATGGTCAGATAAAAGAGTCTGAGCGTTATGCAAAAAAGGCTTCAGAGTTTAAAGAGCTGCACCTGAATACTACACTTGGACAATCTCACTATGATTTTAGTGTGAGTGTGCTGAATATTACCAATATAGAAGCGAGAATAGAGCGGCTAAAATTTGAGAATAGTAATTGGTGGTATAACCCCAAGGTGTTGGCTAAGATAGGCAAGCTATATACTGAGAAGTATGCACAACAGTTTCTTATTATCAATCAACTATCAGAAAATCCCGAGCGTGACCAAGTGATATACAAGCTATTCTCTACAGAGAGTACCGTTACTTGGGATGAGGTATGGTATCTTGTAAGAGACTATAGCACTAAGTTCTTTCTCAACAAGTTTGAGCATGAGATGAAGAATGACGACCGTAAGCATATTCGCAAATACTTCAAGTTCTTTGTTGCCAGACTAAAAATGGAGCAGGATGACTACAAGGAGGCAAGGTTGATGCTGAATGAAGTGCTGCAAGACCCTAATATTGATAAAGAGTATGAGCAACTTTTCTTAGCACGAGTATATCAAGCTCAGGCTGAGTGCGCCAAAGAAAGAGAAGATATGACCGCTTATAAAGAGTGGATGGACCGCATGTATAATATCTACCCTCAACTAATACCAACTACAGGCTTGAGTATGGATATGGGTTTTCATATCAGTGGAACGGTTGATAATGAGGTGATGGAGCGACTGAAAGATTGCAATATCAATGAGAATACGAATAGAAGCAAAGCTCCACAGGCTTATATTTCATTCGGCAAGTCAGGAGATAAAAAGCGTATAACCTATTATGTATTAGAGAGTAATGGGAATTATGCCGTGAAAAAGCAATCCTTCTCTTATGAGAATAGTGAGAAGGCAGGTCTGCAATTAGCATATAAGCTTTTTGACATCGGGTCACAAATTGATAACCAAGACGAGGAATAAGCTTAACACACAAGACGTTGCGAAAGACGTCTGTATATATTAGTTTTATTGTTCTGCACAAAATCACTATAGAAATGTTTGTAGCATCATTATATAATCTAAAAGGAGGAGTAGGTAAAACATCATCGTGTGTAAACTTTGCCTACATGGCCGCTAAAGATGGCTATAATACATTGATATGGGACCTTGACCCGCAAGGTGCAGCCAGCTACTACTACAATGTAGAACCCAAAGTGAAGAGTACTGCCAAAAAGTTGATAGACCACAAAATAGACCTGAGTGACGCTATAATGGCTACCAACTACCACAGTTTGGATATAATACCGGCAGATATTTCTACCAGAAAGCTAGATATATTTCTAGAAGACAAGAAAGGCACTAAAAAGCAACTGAAGTCTTTACTGAAGAGTGTTGAGTCTGAGTACGATTTTGTATTTATAGATTGTCCTCCGGGCTTCTCATCGCTGGCTGATAATATTTTTTATGCCTCTGATGCTGTATTGATGCCTGTTATACCTACTACACTGTCAGTACGTACCTATCAGATAGTGAAAGAGTACTTTGAGAGCAAGAAGTTTGGTATAGAAAAGCTGATGTGCTTCTTCACAATGGTGGATATGCGTAAGAATATGCACAAAGACACCATGAATGAACTTTACAAAGACAACCGCTTCTTTGAATATTATATTCCTAACCTCTCTGATGTAGAAAAAATGGGCGTACATAGTGCCCCGCTAGGTGCTTTTGCTCCATCAGGATACGCAACTACTTGCTACAGAGCATTATGGAGAGAGATAAAGGAGGGTATATTAGAATAGGAGTGTATGTGTTGTGCTGTCTCTTAGCTATTGATATATAATAGCAGTTTATATTATT
Organism: uncultured Flavipsychrobacter sp.; assembly: GCA_964585115.1. GTDB lineage: Bacteria > Bacteroidota > Bacteroidia > Chitinophagales > Chitinophagaceae > UBA5543. The sequence continues at coordinate 5,626 of CAZPDA010000092.1, read as the reverse complement.
CGGGTAGAATATTAAATCAGTTTTGCAAATATCTAGTATCCCGCTAACTTTGCGTATTCTTTAATATTTTCCAGGATAAATATGAATTTATTTTCCCTTCAAGATCAGGAGTTCATCGGCCGTCATATCGGACCGGATGAGCAAGAAACACAGCAAATGCTTGATGCTATTGGTGTTTCTAGTATGGATGAGTTAGTAGCTCGTACTGTACCACAGAGCATTAGAATGAATAGTCCGCTAAATGTGCCGAAGGCAATGAGCGAGGCCGACTATTTAGCCATGCTGAAAGAGATGTCCCTTAAGAACAAGGTGCTTAAGACCTATATCGGTCAGGGATATTATGGTACGCATACACCAAGTGTTATACTTCGCAACCTGTTCGAGAACCCTGGATGGTATACCTCATATACTCCATATCAGGCTGAAATATCTCAAGGTCGCCTTGAGAGTTTATTGAACTACCAAACGACTGTAAGTGAACTTACAGGATTGACCTTGGCTAATGCTTCTCTACTAGATGAGGGTACAGCAGCAGCTGAGGCTATGTCTATGTTCTTTTCTACACTGAATAAGGGCTCTAAGATCACACGTCCTAAATTTTTTGTAGATCAGGAAGTGTTCCCTCAAACAAAAGATGTGGTGATCACACGTGCTACTCCACTAGAGATAGAAGTAGTATTTGGTGATTTTGCTACTGCGGATATAGATGAGACTTACTTTGGCGCTATCGTTCAATATCCTAATGATAAAGGTGCTGTAGTAGACTATAGAGAGTTTATACAAAAAGTACATAATGCAGGTGCATTTGTAGGTATGGCTACAGATCTGTTAGCACTTACATTATTAACGCCTCCGGGCGAGCTAGGGGCAGATGTTGCATTTGGTAGTGCACAGCGTTTTGGTGTGCCGTTAGGCTTTGGTGGTCCTCACGCAGCATTCTTTGCCTCTACTGATGACTTTAAGCGTCAAATGCCGGGTCGTATCATAGGTGTAAGTGTGGATGCCAATGGCGGACGTGCATTGCGTATGGCTTTACAAACACGTGAGCAACACATCAAGCGCGAGCGTGCTACATCTAATATCTGTACAGCACAAGCATTGCTAGCCAATATGGCTGCTATGTATGCTGTTTATCATGGTCCTGAAGGTCTGAAGAACATAGCGAAGCGTGTTACTGCTTATGCGCACACATTAGCCTCTCACCTTGTAGACAATGGTTATACAGTATATTCTGATAGCTACTTTGATACAATAGTGGTAAATGTAGAAGACGCACAAGCAGTAAAGGCTAAAGCGGAGTCTTTAGGTATCAATTTCAGGTACTATAGCGATAATAAGATCGTAGGTATATCTATAGATGAGACCACTACAACTTCAGATCTATTTGATATTCTGGGTGTATTTATTGGTGATGAAGAACCTGTTTCTTTCTCAATAGATCACGACCAGTTATTGACAAATATCAGCACATCACTTACGCGTACTTCTGAGTTCCTTACGCATCCGGTATTCAATAGTTATCATAGTGAAACGCTAATGATGCGTTATATGAAGAAACTAGAGAATAAAGATCTTAGCTTGAATACAAGCATGATCTCTCTTGGCTCATGTACTATGAAGCTGAATGCAGCTACACAAATGATCCCACTTAGCTGGAGCCACTGGAGTAAGATGCATCCTTTCGTGCCTAAAGATCAGGCTAAAGGGTATGCTCAAATGCTAAAAGAGATCTCAGACTACTTATGTGAGATCACCGCATTCGACGCATGTAGTTTGCAGCCTAACAGTGGTGCTCAAGGTGAGTATACAGGTCTTCTTTCAATAAAAGGATACCACGAGAGTCGTGGAGAGGGGCATCGTAACATAATGTTGATCCCTATTTCTGCACATGGTACTAACCCTGCATCTGCGGTAATGGTAGGCTATAAGGTTGTAGTTGTTAAAGCACTAGAGAATGGTTACATCGACCTAGATGACCTGAAAGCTAAGGCTGAGAAGCACGCAGATGACCTTGCAGGTATCATGGTTACTTATCCGTCTACATATGGTGTGTACGAGGAAACTATAAAAGACATAACAGATATTGTACACCAGCATGGTGGGCAAGTATATATGGACGGTGCTAACATGAACGCTCAGGTAGGGCTTACTGCTCCAGGCTTGATCGGTGCAGATGTTTGTCACCTGAACTTACATAAGACCTTTGCTATACCACATGGTGGCGGCGGACCGGGAATGGGACCTATATGTGTTAAGGAACATCTTGCACCACACTTGCCATCTCACGTACAGAACGGAGAAGGACAGAATAGTGCAGTATCAGCAGCTGAGTTTGGGTCAGCAAGTATCTTGTTGATCTCATATGCTTATATCAGATTACTAGGTATTCGTGGATTGAAGGAGTCTTCTGAGTATGCGATACTGAATGCTAACTACATGCGTGAGCGTTTGAAGAAAGACTACGATATTCTATACACAGGTAATAATGGTACTTGTGCACACGAATTCATCGTAGACCTTCGTCCATTCAAGAAAACAGCAGAGATAGAGGCAGAAGATATAGCAAAACGTTTGATGGATTATGGTTTTCATGCTCCTACTATGAGCTTCCCTGTACCGGGCACTATCATGATAGAGCCTACCGAAAGTGAAGATAAAGCTGAACTAGACCGTTTCTGCGATGCAATGCTACAGATACGTGAAGAGATAAGAGCTGTAGAAGACGGTAAAGCAGATAAGCTGGATAACGTGCTAAAAAATGCTCCTCATACACAGTTTGTAATAACTGCAAATGAATGGGATCATGCGTACACTAGGGAAGACGCTGCTTATCCACTAGAGTGGGTAAGAGATAATAAATTCTGGCCTTCAGTAGGTAGGGTAAACAATACACACGGTGATAGAAACCTTATCTGTACTTGTGAGCCTATTACTGCTTATGTAGAAGAAGCATAATTTATTTTGTTGCAGAGAATTATTGAAGATCTGCTAATGATTAAGCAATATATCAAAAGAGAGGCTATAGAGCCTCTCTTTTGCTTAGTGTACTTGGTGAAACAGTGCAAATCGCTATTCTGAAATAATAAGTCTTTTAGTTATTGTTGCTGAATTTGAATTAAGCTTAATAACATAGCTACCAATTGATAGCTTACTAACGTTTATAGTTTTGCCTGTAAGCTCACCTTGCAATATTACCTGTCCTAATTGATTATATATAGAATAAGTATAGCCTTCATTTCTACTATTAGTATTAATATATACTTGGTCTTTTGTCGGGTTAGGGTACATTTTTATTTGATCTGTATTATTTGCTACTCCATTCACATTTAATAAGTCTGTAGGGTTTACTTCGTACCAGTCTCTATATAATGTTTGTGTAGTCGTAGCATTGTCATAGTGCCATCCCAAGCCTATGTATGCTTTGCCATTTACAACTTGTGCAACACTCCACATGCGCTCATGTCCCGGAAAGTTATTATCTAAGAAAGACCAAGCATCATTGTTAGCATCGTATACATAAAAGTCATTGTCATAGTCAATAGAATCTTTACCTAAGCCTACATACATCTTGCCACCCATTTCAAATGCTACTCCGCCATATCTACCATTGTTGGCCAGGAAGTCTGATTTCTTTGTCCATGCATCGCTACTAGCGTTATATTCATACAACGACTGGTTATATTGAGAGTACCCTGCACTACCGCCGGTAACATAGCCTTTATTGTTGATGCTCACTGCCAGCCCTTTATGAATTCTATGCAGCGGAAAAGGTGTTTTAGCGGTCCATTGATCAGTTGCAGGGTTATACTCCCAAGTATCATTACTATGTTTATTACCTCCTGTTGTCCCTCCTATTAGATATGCTTTGTTGTTTGCAACAAATACTGCTACTTCGCCCCTTCCAGAATCTGGGAGACTAGCTTTTTGTGTCCATGTATCATTAGTAGCGTCATATTCCCATAAGTCAGTTAGGTAAGTAGGGGTAGGGTTGAAGCTATTGAAGTCTTGCACCCCGAGTCCTAAGTAAGCCTTACCATTTATAACAAATGCTACACCTGCTGTTCTGCTGGTATTACTACCAGGCATATTATTTTTAGTTGTCCATATGTCTGTTGTTGGGTCGTACTCTTGCAGGTCGTTATAGTTGGAAAAAGAACCCACATAGCCACCACCTACATATATTTTACCACCCAAAGTAAATGACTGAGCACTCCATCTACCTTGAGCAAACATGTTGATGTCGGTCTTCCTATTCCATTGTGCATGAACAACCGTTGTAGAAGCAAGGCAGATAGTTAGAAATGCTGTAATAAGTTTAAATTTTCTCATAATCTTTCTTTTTGCGTTTGGTTAGAAAGACTTGCCTTGCGTAAGAATGGGCTAAGAGAAAGCAGCTAAAAAACTATAAACAACCTTAATAAATCTTAAAAGTTAATGTGTTAATAACCAGTAGTTTATAATACTACCTGTTAAATTGCTCTTCTATTGCATCGCTTACAGCTAATGTAAGTTCGTTTGGTATGTTAAGAGCAGGATCTGTGATGTCATATCGGTCTGAGGCTGACCAATACATGTAAAAACGTGGGTAATCAGCTATGTTCACTTCATAGTAGATACCGTCTTTTCTATGTTCCGGTAGTATTACTACAGTAACAGTACTTCCCTCAAACGATACTCTAGTCCTAAAGTTTTGTCGCATAAGATGCAAATATAGTGCAGTGTAGTATAATGATATGCACCTTTAAAATAGATACTGGGCTCAAAAAATTATTAACTAATATCTAAAAATGACCAACCAAATATCTCGTTTGAACGTCTATTATAACAGATTGATTACTGGATTGAATAACGACCATATTTTGAAAAACATTAAGCTATGAACTTAGGATTAGCAATTAGATCAGTGAGAAGACAGTTAGGCATTACTCAATATGAGTTGGCTGATAGGTGTGGTGTATCACAAACATCGCTATCACAAATTGAAAACGGTGTTAAAAGACCTAGTAATCGAACGATTAAGAAAATATGTCAGGTGTTGGATATGCCTGAAGCAATTATATATATACTCGCTATTCAAGATACAGATGTGCCTGATAGCAAAAAGAGTGTGTATGATATGCTATACCCATCTATAAAGAATTTAGCATTACAGATAGTAGGTAATGAACATAAGCAGTTTATAGAACGTTGTGAGACAAGTATGGCAGTTTAACTTTTACTGCCATTAATTATATCAGTCACTACCAGATTTATAGCGTTAAGAAGTATAGACTTCGGCAATTTAAAGATATGCTTCCCTATTGTATCTGCTGATATATTATGAGTTTCAGGTTTATCACTGTTTTTAGTGTACACAATTTCAGAGTCTGGTGTGCTTGAAAAAACAGATTTTAAATCTTTCCAATCTAGTATAATTACTGCGCAGCTATACAATAAAACTGACCATAGCAATGACTTACCAATGAATGAAGTGATTTTAGTTTGAGACTTGTGCATAGTGTAGTGTGCTGTGTTATTATAAAAACTAACGTGAACGCGGCCGGGTGTCTGCGTATGGAGGAAAAAAGCGCAAAAAAATGTAATTTTTTTGGTTATATTTTAGGGACAACTCTGCATAGTTCATAAC
>CAZPDA010000091.1:0-11255 GCA_964585115.1 uncultured Flavipsychrobacter sp. | reverse complement strand
TAACTATACGCAGCTTTTTTTTGTGTCTCTATTACCCTTTAGCAGGCAAGTAATTCGAAATACATTCCATGAAAAGTTGAAAGTATTTTACAAGAAGAGCAACACTTTGAACAATATTTTTTATTTCATGATGTTCATTGTTTTAGCTATATACATTCTTATGAAGATGGTGAACTAAGTTTTGCATAACCTATCATTATATCACCCGTAAAATCTCAGGTGGATTGGATGCTATTAATATCAATCAAAAGTTTGGTCTCATATCAAACCATTGGCAGCCACATATAGTAGGTGAGCTAAATGGACAGCATGTAAAGCTTGCTAAGCTGAAGGGGGAATTTGTTTGGCATAGTCATGAGTATGAGGACGAGCTGTTTTTGGTAGTAAAAGGCTGCTTGAAGATAGCGTTCAGAGACAAAATAGTAACACTGAACGAGGGCGAGTTTACCATAGTACCCAAAGGTGTAGAGCATAAGCCTGTAGCCGAAGATGAAGTTCATGTATTACTTTTTGAGCCAAAGAGCACTGTAAATACAGGAGATACTAGTGATAGCTCATTCACACATACAAACCTTAAAAGGATCTAATTAGCTTTATTTATTAATTGATATTTACTAATAATGTATATGTGTTGTATGTTTAGGTACAACAAAACACTGCATTATGGTATCAATAAACTGGCTGGCAACAGCTTTAGCCGCACTTATCCCACTTATCATTGGCGCTATATGGTACAATCCTAAAGTATTTGGCGGGGTATGGATAAAGACCACAAACCTTACCGAAGAAGAGTTGAAAAAAGGTAATATGCCTCTGATATTCGGGCTTACACTAGTATTCAGCTTTTTGATAGCTATGTTGCTCAACACTATGGTGGTCCATCAATTCGGTTTTCAGTCTATGCTGATGAACAATGCTGACTTGTTTACCGACGGTTCAGAGTCTAATGATTTTTTGACATCCACACTAGATAAGTATGGCAGTGAGTTCAGAACCTTTAAACATGGCGCATTTCATGGTACTATTGTAGGGTTGTTATTCGTTACACCTATTATAGGTATTCTTGGCTTGTTTGAGCGTAAAGGGGCTAAATATATATTAGTACATGGTGGTTATTGGATATTGTGTTTGGCATTGATGGGTGGTGTTATATGTCAGTTTCCATAGTATATATTTACTCTTGGTTTATATAGTCTTAGTAATAAGTTAAAGGATTAAGCAGTACGCTGAACATTGCTTAGATTAGTAGCAAAGAATGATAGTATATGAGGCAATTATTATTGGCAGTTACTTTTTTAGTAACAGTAAGTGCATCGTCACAGGAGTGGCATCCTGAATGGTATGTGCTGGAAAAAGGTGCGGAAGTAGGAATATTAAAACCCGGTATCAATGATTTGATATACCAGATACAAGTAGGTCAGTCTACTAAAATAGATAAGGCTGAGATAGCTAAAATAAACTCTAGACTAAGCTATAAGCCAGGACATACAGTGCTGGTATATGCAAAGTCTACTGACGATCTGTATATGGCTACTGATGTAGAGGGGCGTACCTTGATCGTAAGAGGCAAGTTTACCAAAGCAAAATATGGCAAGGGTAGTACACCTGCCTATGTAAAGAAGCAGCTAGTGTTGCAAAACATAGTAGTAGGTATGGGTAGCTATGTATGGGTGAAGAGCTGGGATAAGGATACCCAAAAAGCTATTGTACAGGGAGCTGATGGTAGCGAGAACGAAGTGCCACTAACTAGTCTTTATCTTGTAGATGAAACTGCAGGTACTATGATGGATGAAGTGAAGATGAAGCCTGTGGAATAATTAGAGCACAAGAAAATAGAAATAGAAAAGCCCCGCTATTAATTAGCAGGGCTTTTTCATTATAAGAATGTGAGTGCTTATTAGTTTTTAGTAGTACCATCAAGTTTGATGTCTGACTTAACGGTCATAGGCATTACCATTTCTTGACCGCCAGCGTTGATCTTGATCTCACCGCCAAAGTTTTGGTTACCTGTACCGCTGGTTATCCAACCAGTTTTAGCATCTACTTTGTATACAAAGTTCATGTCACCTTTTAGGTTGATGTTCGCATCAGCACCTCTTAGTGTAGTATCTTTATGAATATCAAAAGTACCTTTACCATTGATGGTGTATACATCTGCACTTGCATCAGCAAGAGTGTAGTCCATATTAGCTTTAAGGTCGAAAGCTGCAGGCATGCTTAGGCTTTGGTTCCAAGTGTTACCAACTTCTGTGCTACCGTCAGCAGGATAGATACCTGTAGCCATCTGTAAGTTGTTTACAAGAGCTTTTTCACCCCAAGATTGCTTTATCTGCATCAACATTTGTTGCTTTTCAGCAGTCATGTCGTCACCTGAACTTACCATACCATCGATGATATTATCAAGTCCTTCTACTTTATCTATGCTACCGTCTTTCTTCATGTAGATGGTAAATGACTTACCTACCATACCGCTGATCATTTTACCGGCAGGGTTAGTAGTGTCGTTTGAAGAGAAGTTCATGTTTTGACCTGCAACAGACATGTCTATGGTCATGTTTCTATACGTAGTATTCAATACAAATACATCGTTTTGAATGTCATCCACTTTATAGTCTATATTAGCCGTCATGTTCATCACCATTTGCATCTTCTGTCCCATCATTTCTTGATCTACAGTTGAGTTAATGGTCATGTTTTGAGGGTAGGTATCACCTTTGGTAAGGTTTAGCTCCAGTTTATTAGATTGCTCTTTAGTTTCGTTAGAGCAAGAAGCTAGTGTTGCTACAGCAGCAAGGCTAAGAATCAGTTTTCTCATAATTTGGTTTTAAAATAAAACGTGGTTTTGGCGCAAGATAGGCATCATACGCGTAAGTATATAATTATAGAATTGTTGTTTTGTTATTATTCTTGCTTCTTCAGGTGGCGGTCGCTACCGTAGGGTACAAAAAAGTACATGAACATGGTACGAGACAAGCGCATTGTCCACGGCATTAATGCAATGATTATCAATGTACAAACCCCTAAATACATGAATATGCTGTTGTCTTCCATATTGATGCCGAAGATGGGATAGTACCAAATAAGGTTGGCAAAGTAGAGTATAAAGGTGAAAACGAAATTCATCCCCTGACCATTGTTGCTCTCTATTTGTAGCTTATTAGTGCACACATCACAGCGTTCTTTCAGTTTCAATGTCTTGCCGAGGGGAAAAACGCTCTTATTAACAAAAACATATCCTTTACGACAATTAGGACATTTGCCCGTAAGCATAGCAGGTACCAATGCAGGTTTGTCATTTTTTGGCTGGCTCATTCTGGGGGCGAAATTACAATTATTAATTCAGCATAGTATATACAATGCCTATATTTAAAGGGTTTTCAGCTGTTGTAGAATTAATTGTAAACAAACTGGTACAGAACTTGTTCCGTATATTTGCAGAAAGAAAATAACCTGAATATTATGAAGAAAGCTCTGCCAATCTTATCTATTGTGTCTCTTATGTTATTAGCCAGCTGCTCACCAAAACTAGTGGGAACGTGGCAGATAACCGGTTATGAAAATAAAACCGTAGGTGGAGAACAGATAAACGTTAGCAATATCGGTACTATGACCTTTAAGAAAGGGAATAACGGTCTTAAAGAGATAAAGTACTCTGTATTGGCAAACCAAGTGTCTGATACCAGTGCCTTTAAATGGAAGCTGGGTGAAGAGACCATTACCATACAAAGCGATGGCTCTGACCTGAACAAGACCTGGATAGTGATGAAGAATAGTGGCAAAACACAAGTGTGGAAGTCTACTGACGGAAAGAATACCGTACAAACACTAGAGCTGAAAAAGCTGAAAGAAACTAAATAAAGGAAAGAAGTGTTATGATAGCCGGGTTAAATACTCGGCTATTTTTATTGACCAAACCTTTAAGTTTGTTTCTACGTCTTATACACCACGCAAAATAGATCCTATGAAGTATTTATCAGCATTATTAGTGCTTTCCCTAAGTTTAGTTGCTTGTAATAAATTTGATCCCGGTCCCGTCTTTAGGTCTGTTTCTTATTACGAGTATAAAGCAGAAGTGGGCAAAAAGTTGGTATTGAAAATAGATACTATCAGTAAAGACCGCATATATGAACACTATGTAATAGAAGACGGCGACAAAATTGTATTCACATTTCAGCACAGAAGGGATGATACCAATGCATATGACGATGAGTATGTAGACATTATTCGTTTTGAAGTAGAGCAGGATGCTACATCATTCTCTTTCGATGATAATACATTTAAAAATAGCACTGTAGTATATAATGCTTGGGGTGCATGGAGTGGCGTAACAGATGTATTGGTTACTGATGGTTTCATAAGTGGCAAAAAGGTAGGTGATAAAACATGGGATGTACTTATATCAGTAGCAGTACCTACATATAATGAAAGTAGCCAAATGAAGAATCTCTATCACGCTTACCGTTGTGAAGAACAATAACGATAGACGATAGTTATAAGAGTATTCATAAATAATTGTTAGCATGGTGGTTATAAGCCATGCTATTTTATTTTAATGGGGTATTTTGCAGCCCATGTCAGAAAGTGTAAAACAACTATTCGACTCTTGGGCAGGTACGGAGCGTGGTGAGCGTATGGCAAAAGGTCATGATGTGCTGGTAGAAGATATACTGAACAGGTGGAGAAACAATGATATAAAGAACATATTGGATGCAGGTTGTGGCAACGGGCGTGCCTTGATGATGGCAAAAGATAGAGGTGCTCAACAACTGGCAGGTATAGACCTTAGCGATAAGATGATAGCAGAGGCTAAGCGCATCCTACCTGAAGCATCGCTACACGTAACACAGATGCAAGACCTAAGCATGTGGGAAGATGATACGTTCTCTCACATCATGTCTGTAGAGGCACTGTACTACCTGAGCGACCCGCTAAAAGGACTGCAAGAGCTACGTAGAGTATTGAAACCGAATGGTAGAATAGCAGTAGCCATAGATTACTACAAAGAGAGTAAGGGCACACATAGCTGGAGCGAGGCACTGAACTTTGACCTGACCTTGTATTGCGAAAGAACATGGGTGGAGCTGTTCAAAGAAGCGGGTTTTGAAGATGTATCCTCGTCGCGCATACTACGCATGGAGAATATAAAACCTGAAGATGAGTTTGAGCCATCGCCATTCTTCCTAAGCTATGAGTTGTATCAAGACTATATAGCATCAGGTGCATTGCTATTGGCAAACTAGTATCACATTTTTTATACCATATAAGAGTGAAGGAGTTGGTAAGAAGTATTACCGCCCCTTCACTTTTTTTATGTTCTATTCTTAATTATCGCGCATTAAATTGTCTGCAAACGATGGTGCTATGCGTACGAGTAAGCGTAGTAGTTTCACCTTGCCAATACTTATTTCATATTGGTCTTTCTTCCATCCTTTAATGAATTCATCTACCAGTTGGTCAGGGCTTATCTTTCCTTTACCACGTCCTTGGGTCATATTGGTATCTACCAGCGCAGGTATTACTTCAAACACTTTTGTATCCTTTAGCTGATACCTTAATGCTTTGGTGAAGATGTGCACTCCTGCCTTAGTACCACAGTATACGGGTGCTGAACCTTTGGGTACCATACCAAGTGCCGATGATACATTCACAATGGCACTATCACTGTTTTGCTGTAGGGTAGGTAGTAGTAGTGAGGCGAGCTTAAGCGGAGCTAGTAGGTTGGTGTTTATCTCATGTTCTACTTTAGGTAGTGTGTCAGGGTGGGTAACAAAATCGTAGTTGTATTGTATGCCCGCATTGTTGATGAGTACATTCAGCTCAGGGTGCTGCTGCTCTATAGTGTGTACCAGTTTGTCTAGGTCTGAGTGTTGGGTAAGGTCGCACTGTATGATGTGTACATCGGGTAGGGCTTGTTTTACAGCATTAAGCGTATCTATATTCCTACCAGTGATGATGACGGTGTTGCCCAGTTCGTAAAAACGTTTAGCCATTGCCAAACCTATTCCTGAGTTGCCTCCTGTTATTAGTATGGTATTGTTAGTTGTTCTCATAACCTTTGCGTTTTAGTTGGTAGTGCAAAGTTGGTATGCTGTTAACTGCTGAGCATTAACATAGGTTAAGAACTACTTTTTGGATAGCTGTGCCCTAATACGGCTAAGCTGTATGGGGGTGATGCCTAAGTAAGATGCGATGTGGTATTGCGGTACTTGCTGCTCAAGGTTGGGAAACTGCTCTTGGAATAGCTTATAGTTGGTAGTGGCGTCGTTGGTCACCATCATTATCTCTTGTCGTTCTTTATGCATCCATAGCTGCTCCAGCATACTACGGTAGAAGAGGTTGAGGCTATCGTGCTTTTCGGTAAGTTGTAGAAACTTGGCAAAGTTGAACGTAAGCAAAGACGCATCGGTAAGTGCCTGAAAGTTGAGTGCGCAGGGCTGCTTGCTGATGAGTGATGTGATAGGCGTTGGAGACATACCTGCCACAAAGAAGTTCTTGTTATACTCTACACCATCGGCACGGGTATAGAATACACGTAGTACACCATCCAATAGCATACTACCATTGTGTGGACGGTCGCCTTCTCTATACAAGTACTTGCCACGTTTCAGCTGCTTAAGGGTAAAGAGTGCAGACAAGTCTGCCCATGCCTCATCGGTTAGCGGGGCATAGCTATTCAGTACATCTTTTATATCATCTATATTCATCAGTCCTCTATGGTATCAGAACAGAAAGAACCCGTGAAGGTAATATTGTTGCCTGATATAGGCTCTGTATAGCTACCTGAGAACGTGCCTGAACTTTTAGCATAAAAATCTACATCGGGGTTCAGTACATTATCTCTTGGGTCTGTTAGCTCGTCAAAAGTAACGGTAAGTGAAGTGAGCGCATAGCCTGCATTAGCCAGTGTAATAAAAGCTGTTTTGGCATTTACATCTACCGTATGTGTGCCTGTGCCTGCCACACTGCTCATCTCAAACACGAGGCTGTATACACCTGTACTATTAGAGAATGAAATATTCAGTGTAGTGAAGTCCGTACCATTATCGGTAGTGATAGCTACGCCACCTGTAACGTTATTATCCGGCATTACCTCGTGGCTATCTCCTGTAGATAGGTCTAGCTTTAGGTAAGCGGTCTTGTTGTGTTGGCAAGAGTAGGTAGCAGATGGTGTAGGTGTGCCATCTTCATCATCGCTAGAGCTACAAGCACTAATGCCTAGTATACTCATGATGATGATACTGAATAGTATGGTTTTGATATTCATGATATTCAAGTTTTTGTATTTGCAATAGTGTATTTGCAATTTGCATATATATCCTTAAAGGAATATACGTATTTATACCTGAATATTCATTTGTATGCAGGCTACTACTTCTGTGCTACCATGCGTATCAGTTCCGCCTCACCACGGTGGAAGGGTCCTTCGTCCAAGTCTACCGTTGTGGTGTGTATATCTATATGGTTGAACGAGGCAAAGTCGTCCAGCAGCATGTCCAGTGCATAGAGCATGGCAGCGTTCTTTGGTCCGCCTGATAAGTTACCCAGTTGCTCAGGGTTGAAGCCTTCCAGTATTAGCGTTCCCCCTGGTTTTAGCCATCTCAATATATCAAAATGAAACTGCACACGGTCTTCGGGCAGTAGGTGGAAGAATACCAGTGCTATAGCATCAAAGCTATCATCATCGGCAGTGAAGGTCTTAGTATCTGCGTGTAGATAGTTAAGCGATACGCCTGCTTGCTCTGCGTTTTGTAAAGCCTTTTGCACGGCTACCTCACTACCATCAAAGGCGGTAACATCCCAACCCTGCTTGGCTGCATATATGGCATTGCGCCCTTCGCCTTCACCTGGTAGTAACAGCTTGCCCGGTGTTAGCTTATCCAGTTCTTTCTTGAAGAATTTATTCGGCTCAGTACCGTATATATTATCGTTCTCCTTGTATCTCTCGTTCCAAAATTGTGATGACATAGCATATAAAGTTAGGTAGAAACTATTGTAGACCTTCTTGTATTTATCTATTGGTGTATAAAAGTAACCGCCATGCCTCAACACGGAGACACAGCGGCTTACATATAGGCATCTGCAAAACTATTTTTTCTTAGCACCTGCTATTACCAGTACCACACCCAGACCGGCTACGATACCTCCAGCGTACATAGGCCATCCTACGCTATGTTCTTCTTGCTTGTTCACCTCTAGCGGACCAAGGTCTACCACCTCTTTCTCGGTAGTAAAATCGAACCCTGTGAAAACCATCATTACTATACCTACTATTGCTAAAATGATTCCTAGTACTTTCATCGTTATTCTGTTTTGGTTAAGTGTATATAAGAGCTGTGTTTAAGTATGTTTTGATAACGCTCTTTATATGTTCAACAGATAACGGCAGGAATTGTTTGGTTAGAATAATGTTAAAGGGTAGTAACCGCTTCAATATCAGTAGGTATGAAGCTTGCTAAAAAGACAAGGAATGTAAGAGATATTGTGTTTTACATCTCTTCAAGTATCATCTGTATCACATAGCCATTAGTACTAGTTGGGGGTGGTACTTTTACGTACTCATAATAGTAGCATTTGTTTTTGTCATGGTCGAAATGCAACCCTCTGTATAGTAACCCATTTTGGCTCTTTTGCTCAAAGTAGTACCAGTGAGATGGCTTGACGCTCTCGTCTCTGAATTGATAGGTTTTTGTGGTACGCTTCAGTGTTGCACCCGTGGTGTATGTACTCAAGTTATAGATCTCTAAAGTAGAATCGTTAACTACGTTTATTGTAATGAGGTAGTTATTTACCCCTGCACTGTCTATGACCGAAGAGTCTAGCTCTGTAGTGATCGCATACCCATAGAACATACGTTCTCCGTTCAGGTTGTTTACGGTATATGTGGTTTGCTGGGGTGTATTATCGTCGTCGCTTTTGGTGCATGCGTATAGTAGTAGTGTAGATAAGAGTGCCAATAGTGCTATGCGATAGGTTTGCATAAGGGTTGATGTATTTGATATGATATACAAGATATAAAAAAGAAGTGGAGTAATAATAAATGCCACACCGTATAGTAGTACAGCATGGCATAAGTTTTGCAATGTGCTACGTTACTCCGCCGTTACTACACTGCCCATGTTGGTGGCTACGGCTAGTCTGTTCCACACGTTGATGGTGCATACCGCTATGATGATGTGGCTCAGGTATTCCTCACCAAATAGTGCTACTGCCTGTGTATACGTATCATCTTGCAGGCCGTGTTGGTGTATATAGGTAAGCTCTTCGGTAATGGTGAATAGCATCTGCTCTTCGGGGGAGAAGAGGTTGGTCTCTCGCCATGCGCTGATGAGGTGCATACGTTGGTCTGTTTCGCCTAACTGGCGCAGGTGCTTGCTGTGCATGTCTATACAAAAAGCGCATTTGTTGATAAGTGAGGCACGTAGCTTGATGAGCAGGTAGTGATGCTCCTTTAGCGAGGTGTTGCTAATATAGCTTTCCATACCCATGATGGCGCTGTAAGCCTTTGGGCTAATGTCTTGCATATTCAATCTTTCTTGCATCGTGTATCTGTTTTTTTGTACGATGGCAAAGCTACCTGCGGGGTGGTGGCAATCTCTTAAACTGGTTTAAGAAATGGAGTGTCAGCTATTCTTTTTGCGTAGCTCGCTAAGGTACTCTGGCGTGAAGCCGAGGAACGATGCCAACATATATTGTGGTATGCGCTGTGCAAACTCCGGGTAGTGCTGCATGAAGTGTTTATAGTGTTGCTCCTTAGACAGGTCGTACAGAAACTTGATGCGCATCTGTGCTGCGGCATAGGCATACTGCTGTACTATACGCATATATCGCTCCATGGCGGGTACTTGGTCGTATAGGGTTTGCTGGGCATCGGCAGAGAGTTTTACCACAGTGGTAGGCTCTACCGTTTGTATGCAGAACTGTGATGGCTGACGGCGTAAGAGGCTCATGTTGTCGGTCATCCACCAGCCCTCTAGGGCAAACTGTGTTATCTGCTCCACACCCTTATCGTTGATGAAGAACATACGCAAACAACCCTCCGCTACAAAGTATTGACCATTGCATACTTGCCCGTCCTTTAGCAGGTATTCCTTTTTGGCTAGGGAGAGGGTAGTGGTGTGTTGCTCTATCAGCTCGGCATCCTCTGTGGTGAGGGTTACGAACTGCTGTATATGCGCTATGAGTTGACCAGACATTGCTAGGGTAAAGGTATGGAATCTCCCCTCTATCTCCACCGATGTGTCGGTGCAGGCTCCCGCAGGGGAGGATGTGTTGTTGCATAGTTGCTTATGAAAAGCCTAATAGCCTTCCGTCATTTCGAGTGAAAGGAGAAATTTCCTTAATATTTGGTTGGTGTGGGTGAATAATATAACGTAACTCGTCACCCTGAACTTAGCCTGCCCCGACACTTCGGGGATTCAGGGTCTCACGTATTATTATTAGTTTCTTCTTTCTTTGCTTGTCCAAAGAAACAAAGACACCAATGCTCAATGACGGGGTGAGCATTGTGGCTACTCTGATGCTACTAGAGTACTACTGTGCTGCCGAGCTGTATATTGCCTAATAGTTATTCGTCATGTAGTTTTGTTCTATACTCTGGGGAAGAAAGCTTTATAAGAATTAACTTAGGAGATATAAAAAGTTTAATTCAAATGAAAATAGGTGAAAGGACAATACAGTTTTTGGGTAAAACCCTCTGTGGTGATAATGGACTGTTAAGATATAAGTCAGGTAGGGAACTTGTTAGAGATTTTAATTTATTTGGGTCAAAAGATGTATATGAGCAAGGCTTCCCAAGTAGATGGGCATATACAGAAGATAAATTAAGGGTATATAATGGTAGTGATATTTTAACTAACGTAATTGAACATTTTCTTAATAGGGCTGACTATCTAACATCAGATATTGATTTAAAAGATTCCGTTGAAAAAATAAATATATCCCTTAATAATGATGGGTATAAAGTCGAATTAATTAATGGTGATTATAAATTAGTCTCTAAAGGTTTGTTGGTAAAACCGACAACAGTAAAGAATATAGACCATGATTTCGTAAAAGACCAAATAGAAAAATGTGAGAAAAAAATAGAAGCAGAAGATTATAGGGGAGCAATAACCAACGCTAGGTCTCTAGTAGAAAGTGTAATGATTCAAATTATTGAAGAAGTTGAAGGCATTTCATTTAAAAGCGATGGTAATATAGATAACATATATAAAAAAGTAAAGACAATTTTACGTCTCAATCCTGACCCTCAGAAA
>CAZPDA010000090.1:0-11561 GCA_964585115.1 uncultured Flavipsychrobacter sp. | reverse complement strand
ATTGAATACTTAGTCTTTCGGTGCTTGCCTTCTTACATACTTGGTCAGTATCACTATCATCTGCCCTTCTACACGTCCTTCTATCTGCTCTGTATTATCGCTTACCAAATGTATATTTCTTACCACAGTACCTACTCTTGCTTTTAGCGATGTTCCTTTCACATCCAGCGACTTTGTGAGTACTACAGTATCACCATTCTGTAGCAGTGCGCCATTAGCATCTTTATGCAGGTCTACGCTAGCATCTCCATCATGGTCTCCTGTAGCTTTTGCCCATACCATCTGCTCCTCGTCCATATACATCATATCTATGGCCTCGGCAGCCCATGCTTCATCCTTCATACGGTTCAGCATACGCCAGCTCACCACCTGCACACCCGGCACCTCACTCCACATACTGGTGTTCAGCACATTCCAGTGTGCTCTATCAAGCTCTTCCTTCTTTTCTATCTGCGCCAAGCATTTGTCGCATATCATGATGGTATTCTCCTCGTACCCACCTTCTTGCGGTGGCACTTCATACATATTCAGTTTCTCTTTTGCAGAACATAGTTCGCAAGCACTGTCGCTACGGGCTATTAATCTTTCTTCTAGTGTCATTTGTAAAGGCTATTTGCCGCAAAAATAATTATATTTTGGTAGTATTGTTCTAAAAGTATTTTAGTATAACGTTATCAATAGTGCACAAACACTAATGCATATATTATTCCCGAATATTAAACCTTGCTACCTAAAATAGGTCTTACTTTGCTGACAACTTGGAACAATGCGTAAAAAAATGAGGATCTACCACCGCTATCTAGGTTTCTTCTTAGCGGGGATAATGGCAGTATATGCACTTAGCGGTATCGTACTGATATTTAGAGATAAAGGAACCTTCTCTAATAAAACAACAATAACCAAAGTACTACCCGAGGGCACTAAGCCCGAGGAGCTGAGCAAAGCACTGGATATGCGCCGCCTACAGGTAGAGAAAGTAGAAGATGGTGTTGCATACTTTCGTGATGGTAGCTACAACATACAGACACACACGGCTACCTACATCAAAAAAGAGCTACCTTACCTACTGGATAAAATGACGCACCTACACAAGGCTACTAGTAGCAGACCTCTTGCCTTCTTAAATATATTCTTTGGTGTATCGCTGTTCTTCTTTGTGATATCTTCTTTTTGGATGTTCATGCCCGGCACATCCATCTTCAAAAAGGGAATGTATTTTACACTAGCAGGCCTAGTGTTGACGTTGTTATTGATATTTATTTAAGATGTGGATATAACAGTCTATGCAGCTGTTTAAATTCTCCTGATTGACCAAAATACCAAGTCTTCTTGCGTGTCCCTATTATCACACTCTGCTCACATCCAAAACATATCTTGGCTACACCAACAGTCTTATTATCTTTTTTAAAAACCAATATATCCCTATAAACAGGAGCACAACTATAGTTTACGATCTCATTAAGTATACGTTCACTAAAGATACTATCTAACATAACAAACTTAGTGTTACTTACCACATCGCTTCTGTAACCAATCATAGTCAAGCTATCTACTATAAGCGTATCTGACATTTGCAATGGAAAATCTTCAAACAGCAATTTATCTCTTAACAGTTGCAAACGTGTCAAATCCTGCTTTGTATCATCCTCACCAGGATCAATAATACCAGGATCCAAAGCATACAACTTAGCAAGAGAATCTTCATCTATGGTAGAAGAGTAATGTATAACCTCATCATAATGAAAAAACACACTAGAGTCTGCATCCGCATTGGTTATAGCACCTCCTCTACAGCTTTGTATCAACAATATTATGACCAGTAGACATAGGTATCTCATTGAACTAAAATACACAAACTTATCACAGACAAACAATGAGTATTTATAATAACTTTATATCCAATGTTACCTAAAGCCATCAACCTTTTATTAGCATGCTGTGGCATACTCATCGCACTTGTCTGTGGGTTATTACTATATATAGCGTTTGACAATGAAGAGGAAAATGGAGCATGTGGTAATGTATATGAAGAACCGCGTCCCGCTATCAACTATGTTTATACAGATAACGGAATTGACGGAGAAGCACTCTTTAAAGCAAACTGCGCGCCCTGTCACCATCCGCTAAAAGACCTTGCAGGACCGGCTTTAGATCATCAACTACTTAGCAAGCGCACTCCTGAATGGTTCTGTGATTTTTTAACCGATAAAGACTTCTACCCAACCGACGATACTGCAAAGCTTCTCCGTCAAAGGTTTAATAATGAATGTATGAAATTCCCACAGCTCACTTGTGATGAGGTGAATGCCATTATTGTATATATAAGAGGCTGCACTAGATAACTGCTTGTACCACACCTATATTATTCGTTCTTTTAAAGAACAATAGCAAAAGGCGATGGAGCGGTACTATACATTCTTGTTTCTGGCTTTGGTGTCTGAGGTCATCGGCACAGTATCGGGTTTCGGCTCTTCCATATTGTTCGTACCTATCGCCTCCATCTTTTTCGACTTTAAGACCGTACTAGGCATCACTGCAGTATTTCATGTATTCAGCAACCTGTCTAAGATCACCTTATTCAGAAAAGGTATTGATAAGAACATTGCCCTAAAGCTGGGCATACCTGCGGTCATCTTTGTGATGATAGGCGCATGGCTCACTACGCTAGTACCCACCAAGCAGATGGAGCTAATGATGAACATTGTATTGGTAGTGCTGTCTATCTACTTACTGCGAAACTTCAACAAGTCGCTAAAGCAAAGCAATGCTAATCTGTATACGGGAGGGGTATTATCAGGCTTTCTGGCGGGACTAGTAGGCACAGGTGGTGCTATCAGGGGGATAACGCTGGCAGCATTTCAGCTACCAAAAGATATATTCATAGCCACATCCGCACTGATAGACCTTGGTGTAGATAGCAGTCGCGCGGTGATATATGTAAGCAATGGCTATTTTGCTAAAGAGTACATCGTACTGATACCTTTCCTTATTGGCGTAAGTATACTTGGCAGCTACCTTGGCAAAGTGATATTAAAGCATACATCAGAACTGGTCTTTCGCTACATCGTGCTTATTGTTATCATCAGCGTATCGGCCTTTCATACGGTGAAGTACTTTTGGGTGTAGTATATGCAACACTTTCTGAGTATGAAGTTTAACTAGCATGTATTATGCTAAGAAATCCAGATCAAAATAGTAACGCTTATTGTCATAAACATCTACATATAAATAAAGATCTTTTTGTGCATCTAGTAGAAATAGTAAGCTTATATTGTCTATAGGTAATACAGGGCTAATGTATTCTTCTATACTACCATACCTATCATGTTGATAAACGATCACAGATTGCTTAACACTACCCTTAGCAATTTTATCATCATATGATGGGAGATTAACCGTAGCACCTAAAGGCAGGTTGCTATTATTGTAATAGTCGTAATAATCATAACTATAATTATTCGATTTTATTTCGCACCTATCCAAGTCTACTTTTATACATTCAGCTTTCTTTTTAAAAGCTTCAATGGCCTTTTGCTGTAGTTCTTCTTCTTTCGCTTTTTTATTCTTGACGTATCTCCGATATATGTACTTAACAACAAAGTACATTAAAACCCATATAGATAGCGTTACAGCAAAAAAGGTAACTGAGAAGTTACCCGTAAGATGAGATATTATAGCCGTAGCTATAAATGCTAAGTAATAATAAAGGCGAAATGAAGACCTATATTCCCACATGAGTAATTAATTATGCATCAATAGCAACAGCTTTCTTACTGTTTTTCTTTGGTTGATATTCATCATAGTGTATAGTTAGCAAATAAAGTCACTTACCAATAACGTAATGGACGTCTTAATATTATACTCTATTACTGTATCGTACTCATAGCTTCTTTCATATCTTTCCTATGTGCAAAATAGGTTATAACATAAATAGAAGAACCTGCCAACATATATAGCATTGCCCCTGTAGCTCCCTTATTTTTCCCTATCATATCGTAAAAGTCATAAGTATTTCGGTAAGCCTTGAACATATATACATAGTATGCAACTATGAGTACCAAGGTCAATATTACTCCGCCCAACTGCTTAAAGACAGGAATAGTAGCATTTGATATTACAGAAGCTAATACCGCTATGTATAACACCAAAGCTATAACAGAGTTCTTTCCATAAGACCTATACAACTCATCCAGTTGTGTATATGTATGATTTTCATAGTTTCCTCCGGCTCTTAAGTCCTCTATAGTTACTCCCCTTTCTTCTAATATAGCTATTGCAAGGTTGCGGGTACTATCATCCAGCCCATATTGGCGGTAGTTCTTCACTACATCCATAAGCTTAGTTGCGTCTAGCTGGCTGAGGCGATCTTTGTCATAGGTCATGTTGGTAGATCTTTATATCATTAGCGGTACTAATATAGTAAAACCTTGTGCGATGATACTCAGCCTTTATGCTAACGTTGTACCTTTGCTCACTAATGAAGAATAAGAACAACAACACTACCAAGCTTATTGCAGCGGGTTCATTGACCATTGCTGCGGCTCAAATAATAAACCGCTTTACTGACATTTCGGATACTTATCACGGACTGCTGACAGGTATGGGTGTGGGGCTGCTAATACTGGCTTTGGCAACTAGGAAAAGGGCTAAGACCACTTAAGAGCTCATTTTCACATTAGAAGTTGAACCCAAAGTGCAGACCAGGCTCAAACAAAAAGTAGCGTGGCCATTTTTTATCTTGCTCAGCAAAACCTTTAGGAGCTTTAGACTTGATAGGCCAGTTGGTCACTGCTATCGAGGGTTCTAAGAACAACCTGTTCTTCCAAAAAGACACGTGATAACCCAGCCTATAGGTCATAAATAGCTGGTAACCATTCTTGATAAACTTTCCGTCTTCATCCCTATACTTCTGTAGTGTATTCATAGCATGCACGGCAGTATACATACCTTTCCACCAAAAGCGTTGATAGGCGAATGCTATGCCGTACTCTCTTATATCTCCGGGATATTTTTCATCGTCGGCATTATAAGCATCTCCATAAGGGATACCCAATGGCCATGCATACTTCCATGTTTTCACTTCTACGGATACGGTATTCTTCGGGTTGAGACGATACCCAAAATTGAACTGAAAGAAACCCGGCGGGTTGGGGTCGTCAGGTATAAAGTTGCCTAACACAAAGAGTGTACTACCTGCAAAGCATTTTTTATCCATAGCATACTTCAATTGTGCGCAGCTGGAAAAGCCTACAAATAAGCATAAGACAACAATGACCGAAAAACGGGATACAGACTTCATAATATTGCTTTAGTAGAGTAAAGAATGATGGTGCAATATTACTTTCAGAGCCACCTATATCTAGTTAACTTAAGTTAATAAAACTCAAGTGGTGGACGTATTTAAGACTTGCTACTAAGCCGCTTACGCATACGGCTAAGGGACTGTGGCGTAATACCTAAATAGCTTGCCATTTGATACTGTGGAATACGCTGAAAAAGCTCGGGCCTTGTTTCTAACAACTTCAGGTAGCGCTGCTCTGGTGTAGATATTTTAAAGTCGTCGTGGGTAGCTCGGTCATGTGCCAGCAGGTCTTCTGACAGTAGCCTGCACAGCTCCTGAAAACGTGGGAAGCGTTCAAACGCATCTTGCTCCATGGCTTGGTTAGACACTGCTACTATTGAATCTTCAACACATGCCACATAATATGCCGATGGTCTATTGTCGGTAACACATACGGGCGACAGAGCTTCGGACTCGGTGTAGAAAGCCGTAGTCTTTTCTTCTCCATCCACCATATAGTAGCACCTGATGCAACCTTTCAGCACAAAGTAACTTTGGTCTGAATACTGTCCTTCTTTTAGCAGTACCTCACCCTTGGTATAGGTCTTAAAAAGGTCTAGCTCGGCAATAGCCTGCTCCTCCTCTTTTGAGAGGGTCATGTATTTACCTATATAATCGAGCATTGCATTTTGCATATCACACCAAGTTGAAAGAAGGAAGTATGCAAGTTAATTATTTGAAGGAGAATACCGAGAGCTGTATTCGCTCACGTACAGCAAAAGAATAGGCCACCTCCTAAGAAGCAGCCTATTACCTAACAACTTAATGCTTACTACCGGGCTCCCATATCAATCGCACGAAGCTGCTCAGCCTTTCATTCTCTCTATTGATAGGTATACCGCCTACTATACCCACTAGTATGTTATCCGCCACACTCACTCTCAGCTGCGGGCGT
The DNA here is from genome assembly GCA_964585115.1 of uncultured Flavipsychrobacter sp. Lineage (GTDB taxonomy): Bacteria > Bacteroidota > Bacteroidia > Chitinophagales > Chitinophagaceae > UBA5543. Next base: position 5,325 of record CAZPDA010000090.1, on the reverse strand, counting down.
ATGGTCATGTCAAAGTCTCCTTGATTGAATTCCTTATTTAGCTCTACACCCAGAAAGTTCTTAGTACCACTTATCATGTAGTGGAAACTGGTATTCACCCGATAAGAGGTGTGCGACCCGCCACTGTAATACTGCTCATGTACAGGTCCTGTATATACCAGCGAGTGGAAGTTATTACCCCAACGTTTAGCCACTATCAGAAAGGGGTTGAACACATTTGCCTCCAGCACATTGCTGCTATTTATCCTGTTCAGGTCTACCAGTACAAACTCATTGATATACCCCATGGCAGCACTCAGGTTTAGCTTTGTGTTCAACAAAAAGCTCCATTGCGCGGCCAGCTTCAGGCTCTCTACTCTATGTGCAGGCACTTCGTCATTCTCTACACCCTTCAGGGGTGCAAATATGGTTAGCGGCACTTCTACCTCTAGCCCCAGCCTGTCTATTGGTGCAAATTCGTACTCTACCAATGTTTCATAAGTATCATACTTTAGCTTGTCCGTCACACCGAGACCAAGGTTCCACTCATGCTCTCCCTTACGTGCGCCAAGGTCGCGTATCAGGTCTATATACAAAGGTTCTGCGTGTAGCACCTTAGCGGGTCTTGGGTCTTCTACCTCTTGTATATATAAGCTGTCTGATGTTTTATTATCTGTGAATTCTTTATTCTGTGCATGGGTATAGCCACACTGCAATAGCAATGCTGCTGCCAACACAATTCTTAATTGCATAACTGTATTTTAACCGTAATAAATATTTGTTGATACCGTCATAGCATCAACTATCAAGAAAAGAATATCGCATCAACATGCAACAGGACGGTCATCAGGAGGCGGACTGTCTTTACGGCTATAAAAGAAGCAATAGTTGTCTATATAAGGTGGGTAGGCCTGCTTCCGTACATGGTGGATACCAAAGACCAATGGAGAAGTAGCCTCAGCTATCCAGCTAAGCGTATTTACAGGTTTTACATCGTCATTATCGTCATCGTTCTGCTCGGGCACGTGGTCTTCCATATCTAGCCAGCACTCCGTCACCAGTTCGTATATAGACTCTATATCGTTGTAGCTTAGGTCTTCTACATAGCTATCACCATCCCACTCCGTATATCGCTCTGGGTGTGGCATTTCTATACTACAGTTCAGTGTAAGTATAGCCAGTATAGACACTAATATTTTACTGATTATCAGCTTCATATAACAACGCAGCGCAAAAATACATTATGAATAGTGCTATTGCCCTTTTTAGGGATTATTTAACACCAGTGCTATTAAAGAGAATAAGTATTATACATTCCGTAAGCAGGTCTAATTATTATAAAGGTCATGCTTTCTGTTTTACTAATACATTAATTCTAGGTTGTAGTATCCATATTCCAATTACACTAAGCCATAACAAAAAGAACTCTTTGGAAAAATCCTTAAATACTACATCCTTACCAAGTTCTACTGCTAATAGTGCTTTTGCGATAAAGCTGAGTATATAGAATAAAGCAACTATCATGAACATATGTAAAAAAGCTACTAGCACAAATATTAGAGTAACCATTCCAGAACTTAACCCTAACGATATATTCATAGAGCTTCCTATTACATACATGCCAAATAAAGTTTGATATACATAAAAAGCTCTACTCAACAGTTTAAATTTTCTCAAACTAAACTTTATTTCTTGCGGTAACATTTCATGAAGAAATAGTCCTAATGAATAGTACCATAAAAACAATGGAGCGACAATGATAGCAAAAACCAAACCCGCAAGCATTACTGATAACAATGAGCCATCGGATGGTAATACCCCCATTAGAAACTGACCTAACAAACAAAAAGCAATTATCAGCAAAAGGAGAGGTCCTCGTTTCATTTTAAGAATACTTAACATCATAGCTAGGATATAAATTGAAATGTATAAGATAAATATTGAGAGTTCTTATCGCTCTGCTCTCACTACTTTTTTTACCAATGCTATTTGTCCTAAGTGATAGTGCGTATGCTCTATCAACCCGTGCAGGTTGCGGTAGTAGTTGCCATACTTCGGGTCTACAAATGGTGCTCCTAACTGCTCATCAGGCAGTTGCTCTATAGCTTGTGCAAATATTTCTGCATTGGTCCATACCTTATCCTGCATAGCTACCCACTCTTCTTGCGAATTGATAGGTGGGCAGTCAAAGCTGTACTTATCTCTTATATCCAGCGTACCACCTTGCAGCACTTGTAGCACACCACCCAGATAGTAACCCAAATGATAAGTAAGCATAGCTATCGTGTTCAGCTGATAGACCTGAGTAGTAGCTTCTTGCCAAGTGACATCAGCCAGTTGTGTCTTCATATTAGGGCATATCCACTCCCCTTCTATAAATATCTCCCTCACTTGTTTGGCTATTTGTGCTGTGGTGTTCATAGCGGGTATTTTTTTTACGAATATAGCTATATCTAACAATTGCCCTACTTATCTGTTATTGTTTATAGAACGATAACAAAGCTCAATACTGAACTTAATTTACTATTCATTAATTTTACATCGTACACGATATAATCTTAAAAGATGAAAACAAATACAACACAAAAGATATTCAGAGTAATACTAGGGCTATTCATGGTAATGGCAGGTATAGGACACATGACCTTTCAGCGAGCAGAGTTTCAGGCACAAGTACCAAATTGGGTACCTTTAGGCAAAGACCTTGTTGTAATATTATCAGGGATAGTAGAGGTGGCATTAGGTCTTGGCATGCTATTCTGGAAGAAGAAACGTGCACAAGTAGGTATAGCCTTGGCAACGTTTTACGTATTGATATTTCCGGGTAATATTGCGCAGTACATGAATGGCATAGATGCCTTTGGGCTAGATACGGACAGAGCAAGACTTATACGTTTGTTCTTTCAACCCGTACTGATACTGTGGGCATTATGGTCTACAGGTGCTATAAAATATCTTAAACACAAACTGAATAAATAGAACAATATGGAACAACCATTTTATAACCTTGAAGCTGTTGACCTGAAAGGCAACAATGTAAACATGAGCGAGTATAAAGGTAAAACCGTACTCGTAGTAAATACTGCAAGTGAGTGTGGTCTTACCCCTCAGTTCGAAGGATTGGAAAAACTATACCAAGACTATAAGGACAAAGGATTGGTGATATTGGGCTTCCCTTGTAACCAGTTTGCGGGTCAAGAGCCGGGAGACGCTGACGAGATAGAAAAAGTATGTCGTGTTAATTATGGTGTTACCTTCCCTATGTTCTCTAAGATAGATGTGAACGGGGACAACACACACCCGATATTCAAATATCTGAAAGACGAACTGGGCGGGCTACTGGGCAAGAAGATAAAGTGGAACTTCACTAAATTCTTGATAGACAAAGACGGCACACCTGTTAAGCGTTTTGCACCTACAGACAAGCCTGAGAAGATAAACGATTACCTGAGCAAACACATGAACTAATGGCAAACAAAGCAGAAGACCTGTGGCTGGAAAACCAGATATGTTTTCCGCTGTATGCTACCTCTAGGCTGATAACGAAGCTGTACACGCCTCTGCTAGATGAGCTGGATATCACCTATCCGCAGTACTTGGTATTGTTGGTACTGTGGAAGGAGGATAACAAGACCGTTACGGACATTAGCGCGCAACTGCTACTAGAGTCGAACACGCTAACGCCATTGCTTAAACGCATGGAAGCAAAAGAACTACTCTATCGCAAACGCTCTGAAGAGGATGAACGGAAAGTGTTAGTATCGCTTACTAAGAAGGGAAAAGCATTAAAGCGCAAAGCGTTGTGCATACCCAACAAGATAGTAGCACAACTAAGCGACGGCAGCAGCAACGCCAAAGAAGCAACACAGTTTCATGCCAGCTTACACAAGCTGATGGAGACCTTAAAGCAACAGGTAGCAGAAATGGACTAACCCTCTTTATGCCAAAGCAAGGTGCGCTTATTCACAGTAAGAGGCTCACCTTGTTTCTTTTTGTAAATGATAGTACCTGCAATAGCTATTGCTATAGTTAATGCTCTGAGTATATTGGATAGCGTACCACCCATAGCATGGCTACTCATATCATACATCATCCAAGATAGATTCATAAATGTATGGATGAATATGGGCACCCATGCATTATACTTCCACTCTGCATACAACCAAGAAAAATAGCCTGCCCCCAAAAAGGTAGTGAGGAATATACCTACCTGTATAGAGGCAACATCACTCTGGTAAATATGCCCTATACCAAAGACAACAGCACCTAATATCACAGCAGGTATAAAGCCAAGCTTGGTATACCTGAATAGCAAACCAAACAAGAAAGCTCGGAAATACAGCTCCTCAAAAAATCCCGCGAAAATAGTTTTAGCTATTAGCTGTGGTATGCTTTGTACTTCTTGCAGCTCGTAGAATATAGCACCACCTGCAAACATAGGCAGTGTTATCACCAACGCTACTATCAATGCTTTAATGATATTAGCACCCAGCCCCAGAGTTTTAAATACATTGGTCTTAGTATTTACAATATAAGTGGCAATGAATATTGGCACCCCTACCAACACATAAGTAATGAAGTAACTCAACAACCCAACACCTACATATCCATTGATGGCATGCATGGTCACCTTAAAGTACCTTGATGCGATGTAGTACATCAAGAAACCAACAATAACGACCAGTATGTTCAGGTGCTTTTTCAAAGGGTAAACAACTTAAATAAATTAATACATCCTATAATTATCAAGGTTATATAAAGTACCTTCTTTTATAGCTTTCTCTCTATATGAAGCATTATACTTTAATTCAAAAAAAACATTTTTTGGTTTCGTATCTATTTCTTCATTTTCAAATAAGAACTCCATAATTACAGTTGCAGACTCTAACCCAGTTGTACTATCAAACCCATCAAACACATTAACTGTAGTACTGCCAATAGTTACATCAGCAATACTGTTCAACTCAATTTCAACCGGCAACACTTCCGTCTCTATTTTATTTCTAGTGATAGTATAACTAAGCATTTTAAATTCATGCTTGGTCGTTTGGTCTCCTATTATTCTGTCATCAATATCTATCAACCTTTCAAACCTACCATAGCTCCCATATTTGATAGCGTCTAGTATATTATAGCTCGCAATAGTCATTGCTTCTCTTTTAGACTTCGGCTTAGTATTACAAGACGAGGCAAGGGCAGAGGCTACAATAATAAAAACTATAAATCTCATAAGCTTATTCACCTTTATACTTAATACCTGGAATACTCAAAAAAAACTATAGTAGTATAAAGCTATAATAACGGGTGTAATTTCATAAAGAGATGTCACTATGCAACCTGCTAATA
>CAZPDA010000089.1:0-11632 GCA_964585115.1 uncultured Flavipsychrobacter sp. | reverse complement strand
ACTTTAAAGATGTTGTAAAAGACATTTTTAATACTACTAACAGCTTAGGAAAAAATCAAAAATTCAAAGACTTACAAGCTGAAAACCATGATATAAGCGTGTTCATCAACTACGAGGTATTCAGCAAGCAAATGATGGACCAAGCAGGCGGGTTTGGAATGCTTACAGGTTTAACGATGTATGAAAAACTATTCAAAGGTGCTGTGGCTACTGCAGGTATAGATTTTGAAGATGGTAAAGTAGTTGCCAGCTCACATTACTATCCATCAAAAGAGATGGAAGATATAAGCAAAGATTTCTATAAAAAAGTAGACAAAGACTTTTTAGATCACCTTCCTAAAGATAATACCAATGCAATTGCCGGCATGGCATTTTCGCCTGAAGGATTATTGAAAATGATAGACCTAATGGGTGTAAAAGGTTTGATCAACTCACAGCTTGGTAAGCAAAACCTAAGTGTTGATGAAGTAGCAGATGCATTTACCGGAGATATGGTATTTTCAGTAAATAACTTCACATCTGTAGAAAAGCCTAACCCATACGCAGCATACTACTCTAGCGACGAACCATTACCGCCTTACTACGACTATGAGGCAGATTACCTATATGCTATGAAACTGAAAGACAAGCAGGTACTACAAAAAGTAGCTAACATTGGCGGAGGAGGAATGCTGGATACTATTGATAACGAGACCTATCAAATTGCCAGCGGTTCTGATACAGTAGCTATCATACTGAATGACAACTTCTTGGTAGTATCTAATAGACTAGCTGTAGCAAAAGCATTTGCTAGTGGAGACTACAAGGGTGGCAATAAGGGTGAAGGATATAAGTATGTTGAGAATGCAGACTTGGGTGCTTATGTCGACATAAAGTCAATGCTAGGACAAATGAAAGGAAAGAATGATAAAGAATTAAAACTGGTACAAGACCTACTAAATGACTTCAGAATGCAAGCTACAGGTATGGGTAGCAGTGCATCTGAATCGAATGCTGTGCTTACCTTCCAGAATGAAAATGAGAATAGCTTATTACAAATAATTAATGTACTCGGTCAGCTAGACTAACTAATATGCATTAAAAAATGCATAAATCATTACAAAACACCTAACTAAGACAGCCTGTAAGGCTGTCTTAGTAGTTAACAGGACTTTGTTTTGTTAAGTATTTTTTATAAACTTGGTAAAAATTTTTCGATGCGAAAGATATCAGTTGTTTATGTTGCATTAACACTATCGATACTTGGTATAGCTCTCCAAAGTTGCCAAAAAAATAATGGTATTGATAACAATCAGGTTGTTACAAAACCTTACTCACTATATGTAGTTGATTCTCAGGGTGCTGTGTTCAATACAAATGATGGTTTAGACTATAAGAAAACTGTTTTTCAGCCAGACGGTATTCCTCCTAGAGCTATAGCTACCAGTGGTGAGAATATTATTATGATAAAAAGCAGTGTATTTGTTAGTGAAAATGAAGGTGAGGATTTCAATGTGGCCTACTCTACACCTAGTGCTAATGCATTTCATCAAACAATGGTTATAGATGTACCTTCATTCGATGGCAGAGTATATCTTGCAAGTGCATTAGGAAATAGTATTGCTTATAGTGATTCTAATGGTTCTAGAAATTCATGGAAATTAGATAACTCTAATCCACTTGTAGGTTCTTCTATTACTTCATTTACACAGTTAATGGATGGTACACTTATAGCATTTGATGACATTAATAGAAAAATATTCACTAAAGGTAGTATTGGTGCTCCTTGGGCACAGATGAATGGTAGCGGACTACCGGGCGCAGGAACAGGGCAGTTCTACATATCTCATTATGGTAATACTGTAGTAGCAGCAGACTATACTGGCAATGCCGGAGTATGGTATAGTAATGATATGGGTAACAACTGGTCGCAATATTCGGGAGTACCAACAGGAGTGCGTATTTTAAGTACACAGGCTCCTTTTAATCGTGTATTAGTTTTAGGTCTTGAAGGTGAGGGTATAATGAGGTTACCACTGGGTAGCACTACCTTCCAAGCTGCAAACAATGGTTTAGACAATAATACTTCGGTACACAGTATTGCTGCTAAAGCAAATTCATTTAAAAACAATGCTAAGAAGCAATTTGTATACATAGCTACTAATACTGGTGTATACAGAAGTGAGGATAATGGTGAAAACTGGATAAAAGTTAAAGCAGGTAACTACGCTGCTGCATATTAAAGATCATCTCCGTCCCAATCTTCAGGGTTAAATAATTCATTCAGGTCGCGACGCTGTTTTTTAGTGGGGCGGCCTGTTTTGCTTAAGCGCTTACCTGTGTAGAAACTAGGCGCAAGCCTTTTGTTATATTCCAAGTCTTCTTGTGAGGTATGATCTATATAATAGTTTTTAGCCTCTTCATATTTCATTCTCTTTTGTAATAGGCCTACTACTTCTATAGTCCATTTCCGCCCGGGTGCTCTTACATCATATTTATCACCTACTACCACCTGTTTAGAAGGTTTTACAGGTGCATCATTCAGCCTTACCTTACCATCGTCGCAAGCCTTAGTAGCTTGCGATCTTGTTTTGAATATTCTAATAGCCCACAAATATTTATCAAGCCTAAGCTTATCGTCCTTCATAGCAGCAAGTTAATGAATACAGGAAAAATGTCCATAATCGCTCAAAAGGTCTCAGTCTTTTATATTTTTGTCAGATAATTACTTTATGCATTCATTGATCATATTCGCATCGGGCAGAGGCTCTAATGCCAGAGCTATTATAGATTACTTTAAATCTAACGGTAAGGCCAAGGTATCCCTAATTGTTACCAATAAGGCCAATGCAGGTGTAATAGACATAGCTGAACAAGAGCAAATACCGTTCTTGATCGTGAATAATAAGACACTGAATGAATCGATGCTGATAGATCAGCTTAGCTCTTACAACCCATCACTTATCGTTTTAGCAGGGTTTCTAAAAAAGATACCTGATGCCATGGTTGTAGCTTTCCCTAACAAGATCATCAATATACATCCAGCATTACTACCCAAATATGGCGGGAAAGGTATGTATGGAGAACATGTACATAATGCGGTAATAGGTGCAAAAGAGACAGAGTCTGGTATTACCATTCATTATGTAAATGAAAAATATGATGATGGAGCTACTATTATCCAAGCCAGATGTACAATTGATAATAGCGATGATCCCGCTAGCTTAGCAGGAAAGATCCACAAGCTAGAGCATTTCTACTATCCACGCACAATAGAGTTCTTACTAGGGTAAAACAATATAGCCTCTGATGCTCCGTTTTATTTAAGTAAATTTGACTACTTGATAATGAGCATCATATGAGAATAATTAAGCTATTAGTAGCCACAACAATATTATTTACTTCAACTGTATATGCACAAGATCGCCCAATAGGTCAGTGGCGTGCACATTTGCCATACAATACGGCCATTGATATAGCGTCAGATGGAGCTAGTCTGTTTGTAGCTACAGAACAAGCTTTTTTTGTTTTCGACCAGCTGGGCAATGAACTAATACCTTATAGCAAGGTAAACGGCATGTCTGATGTTGGGATGCAAGGTGTAGGGTATGATAATATTACTGAAACAGTTATATTATCATATACTAACAGTAATATTGACCTTTTCAAGAATAATGAGTTTTTCAATATACCTGACCTGAAGCTAAAAACAGTAACAGGTAGCAAAGCTATTAATAGTATATATACAGAAGGAGGTTTAGCATATTTAAGTACGGATATTGGTATCGTAGTTATTAATCTTGAAAAAAAGGAAATAAAAGAAACCTATACATTTACTAAGAAGGGTCAGAATATTCCAATTAATGAATTAACTGCAGACCAAAGCTTCTTTTATGCAGCTACAGGAAAAGGTATATATAAGGCCGATAAAAATAGTCCAAACTTACAGGCATTCTCATCTTGGAGTGCTATAGATACAGTAAGAAGTTATATAGGCATAGCCAACCAAAAAGGTAAAATTTTCACCACTTTGGTTGACAGCTTATTTGTTATTGACAATAATACACTTACCTATTTATACGACTCTGATAGCAACACTAAAAGATTGTGCCCTGGTAACGACGGCTTATGGATACTAGAAAACTACGATAACTTTACAGGACAGTGTAAGAAAATATCTGATAACTATACATTTATAGATTCCTTCAGAATTAATGGTTTTCCTACAAACCTATTGCCTACCAACCTGCCCGACAGTACTAAATGGATATCTAACTCAGTTAATGGACTAATGGTAAGAACCTTAAAAGGAGCACCATATGGAGTACTTTTACCTGAAGGACCTGAATATTTTTCTTCTTACGACATATATGCTAATGATAAAGAACTTTGGGTAGCTCATGGCGGCTATGATGACCAGTATAGGCCAAGCAATAACAGATATGGCTTCTCGCAATACTTGAATCAAGAATGGACGAACTATAAGATATATGATTATCAACCTTTTGGTGACAGCTTGATCAACTTTACTAATATCCTTAAAGCTCCTAATGGAAATGTATATGCAGGATCTACTAGTAGTGGATTATTCATACTGAAACCGGACGGTAGCTATGAATACTATAAGCAAAACTCTATTATTAGCCCGTCTTCTACAGGAGGTGATCTATACAGAGTTAGTGGATTTGCTGCGGACGATGACGGAAATGTATGGATAACAGTACTGGGGGGTGTACCAAATGAACTAGTAGTACATACTGCAGACAACGAGTGGTATACTTTTGCTACTCCATTCTATAGCATGCCTATAACACATGGTGCAGGCAACATTATCATAGATGACTTTGGGCAAAAATGGTATGCTGCTATTGGTGGTGGTGGTGTTATCGTTTTTGATGACAACCGCACCCCTGAAGATAAAACCGATGACCGCTCCACTCAGCTGCTTGCAGGTGAAGGCTCTGGTGGTCTGCCAGACAATACTGTATATTGTTTAGCAAATGACCAAGACGGTGCTATATGGATAGGTACTGCTAATGGTATAGGTATAGTAAACTGTCCGAGCAGTGTGATAGAAAAACAATGTGAGGCAGAGAAACGAATTGTACAGTTTGATGATTTTGCTGGATATCTATTCCAAAACGAGCAAGTAAAAGCCATAGCAGTAGATGGTGGGAATCGCAAGTGGATAGGAACTAATAATGGTATATGGCTAATATCACCTGATGGGGATGAGATACTGGAACGTTTTACAACAGACAATAGCCCGCTACCATCAAATATTATACAAAAGATAACTATAGACCCTATAACGGGTGATGTATACTTTGGTACAGAGCTTGGCTTAATGAGCTATAGAGGAGCTGCAATAGATGCTGACATCAATAAGAGTGATGACCTTATTACATTCCCTAACCCTGTACCATCAGGATATAGCGGTACTATAGCTATAAAAGGTTTTGTAGAGAATGCTGACGTAAGGATCACTGATGTATCCGGACAGCTAGTATACAAAACAACTGCACTTGGTGGGCAAGCAGTGTGGAACGGTACGGACTATACTGGTCGAAGAGTACAATCTGGTGTATACTTGATATTTGCTACTAATAAAGATGGCTCTGAGACACAGACAGGTAAAATGGTATTTATGGAGTAGTGTATGATACAACAAACAAGAGCTATTGTACTACGCACCGTAAAGTATGGGGAGACGAGTGTTATCTGTACACTATTCACAGAAGTATTTGGTGTGCAGGCATACTTGGTACAGGGAGTAAGAAGCAGTAAGAGCAGAGGTAATAAAGCAGGTATACTACAGCCTACCTCCCTACTGGATATAATTGCTTACCAGAAACCTAATACAAACCTTCAACGCTTAAAAGAGTTTCACCCTTCTTTTATTTACAACACGGTAAGAGAAGATGTGGTAAAGAATAGCATCGCATTATTCTCTGTAGAGCTATTATTAAGGCTACTACCTGAGCATGCTATTATGGATGACATCTTCCATTTTGCATACGATTACTTTTGCACGCTAGACAAAACACCAACCAATAAAGCAGCTAACTTCCCTTGTTTTTTTGCTATACATTGTAGCAGAGTATTAGGGTATGAGGTAAGCGGCTCTTACAATGAGCACACACCTTACCTTAATATGCATGAGGGGTCTTTCTCGGCAATACCCTCACAACAAGCATCTACATTATCAGATGCAGAAGTATTACTACTGGACAAGTTGCTAAAGTGTTATACGTTGGACGAGGTAGGAAGTATTAGCATGAATGCAGAACAACGTTTTAAAATACTGGATTGGTATATAGAATATCTACAACAGCATACGCAGCATATGGGCAATATCAGGTCTTTGTCTGTGCTACGTGTACTACTGCATTAGGCTATTTCTTCAAACCTATTTTTACAGCTAGCTTGTTAAGATATGTTTTGAAGAAGCGAAACTGACCAAAGAATACACTCACCAGCAAAACGGCGATCGGCCAAAGGAGCGTGACAAGAACAATGTAAATAACGAACCACAGAATGCCTTTATCTATAGGCAACAGTAACATTATCTTTCTGCCTACATAGCCACAAAGGCTACCACCTATGGCAAAGGTGCAAAGAATAAGTATCAGCTGAAACAAACCGACATTCCACTTCTTCTTTAGTTTATCAAACATTAATTTCTGTTACTATCCGTTTTTTGTTTGTGGTGCAAATCTAAGCTATATTATTAATGATACCGATTGGATATTTCTAACGAAAAAGGCAACTTTGGCAATATAACACAAGGCTGATATATGAGGGCGTCAATAATATTTATACTACTACTATTTGCAACAACCACTTTTGCGCAGGAAAGCGAATACCCACAAGACTATTTTCGTAACCCTATTGATATACCTATAATACTAGCCGGCAACTTTGGCGAGTGCAGGCCCAACCACTTTCATAGCGGATTGGATATAAAGACTCAGGCAAAAGAGAACATGCCTGTACATGCTGCCGCTGAGGGCTATATAGCGCGTGTGCGTATGCAGAAAGGTGGCTTTGGTCACGTGTTGTATATACGCCACCCTAAGGGCTATACTACGGTATATGCTCACCTCAACAAGTTCAAACCCGATGTGCAAGAATATGTAAAGAAAGCGCAGTATGCTCAAAAAAGCTGGATGGTAGACCTCTACCCCGATGCTGGCATGTTTCCCGTAAAGAAAGGTGAGCTGATAGCATGGTCGGGCAATACGGGCTCTTCTACTGCCCCACACCTACACTTTGAGATAAGAGATAGCCGTACAGAACATCCACTTAACCCCATGTTATTCGGCTTTAAAATTGAAGATAAAATAGCTCCTGTGCCTGATAGGCTTGTTATATACAACCCTGACTTTAGCATATATGAGCAAACACCAAACTTCGATCGACTGCTGAAAAAAGGCAACACATATAGCCCTGCTGATGACATAATAGAAGTAAATACATCATATGCAGGTATAGGACTGCGTACTAACGACTATATGAACGGTAGCCATAATACGCTTACCTTCTACACGGCTGAAATGTATATGGATAGTGTGCTTCAATGCAAAATAACACTGAACGATATTGGCTACGATATAACGCGCTATATGAACGCCTATGTAGACTATAAGAGCAAGAAAAAAGGCGGCGGCTGGGTGCAGCTATTGTACCAATTGCCCAACAACAAGCTAAATAGCATCTACCAACTCAATAACACCAATGGATTGCTGAACTTAACAGATACAAAGCCACATGATATAAACATAAAGCTGACCGACCCTGTTGGCAATATCACCTATGTATCCTTTAAAATAAAATACACGGGAGTACAGTCTAACATAATGATGAACTGTGATAACTACTTCAATATAGGCGAGCAGAACAAATTTGAACACCCTAATGTACGGGTATCTGTACCGGGGAATGTTATCTACGACAATTTCTGTTTTCAATTCTCCGAAACACCAAACACAAACGGATACTCTGCAAACTATAAGATACACGAGCCCATAGTACCATTGCACAAAAGCATATCACTATCTATAAAGCCGAGTAAGCCTGTGCCGTTCGAGCTGAAGAATAAAATGGCAATGATATATGTAGATGGTAATAATGAAAGCGGCGAGAAAGCTTATTATGACGATGGCTGGTATACCATATCTACAAGGCTGTTTGGCACGTATAGACTGGCGGCCGATACTATTGCACCAACTATCACTCCACTACAAAAACAAAATGCGGTATTGAGCAATAACAAATACTTATCCTTCAAAGCTACAGACGATGTTACCTTTGTAAGCAGCTTCAGTGCAGAGCTGGATGGCAAGTGGATATGCTTTGAACAAAAAGGTAGTGTATTCGTTTATGAATTTGACGAGCATTGCCCTAAAGGCAAGCACAAGCTGGTAGTAACCGCTACCGACGATCTTGGAAATACTAATACATTGACATATAACTTTACCAGATAATATGGATCTACAAAAAGGAGATAAAGCACCACTATTCACTACTAAAGACCAAAATGGTGATAAAGTAGCTTTAAAAGACTTTAGCGGACAGAAAGTGATATTATACTTCTATCCTGAAGATGATACACCTACCTGTACTGATGAGGCATGTAACTTAAGAGATAATTATGCTGCACTAAAAGCTAAAGGCATCGCGATACTTGGTGTTAGCCCTGATGATGTGGATAAGCATAGCGACTTCACTAAGAAGTATGAGCTTCCGTTCACACTACTTGCAGATGTAGATAAAGAAATAGCTAACAAGTACGGTACTTGGGGCGAGAAGAACTTGTACGGTAAAAAGTACATGGGCATCAAGCGTTTCACTTTTCTAATAAATGAAGATGGTACAATACACCATATCATTAAAAGAGTGCGCGCAAAAGAACACGCTACACAGATACTAGAAAAATGGGGCTTAGCTTAGAAGGTTAGTTTAATACTACCGAATATGCCAAAGTTCCTTTGCACTTGCTCATTAGGCAGGCTGCTTGGAGTAAGACGCCATACAAAGTCTACCCTGAAGAGTTTGAATATATTTTCAACACCGGTACCAACTTCAACATAAGGGCTGTTATTTAATGACCGAAACATAAAACCTTTGTTGAAGTTGAGTGCCTTGTTCTCATCACTCAAAGAGCCGATAAGCCCCTTAGCGGTCCAGAACTGTCTGAACTTGAACTTCTTTATATAAGGTATGTACTTAAAGATACCACCACCTATCAAGTGCTCTACATTCAGCCCTACATATTGGTCACTGATGAACTCATATTGGTTCATCATGTTGAAGGCATACTTATTGTATGTATAAAATTCATTACCCGGATGCTGCTCTAGCAGAGGGTAAGGTAGTGTACCGAAATACTTACCTGCAAACAGATTCATATAGATAGTACCCAATGGTGGTATGCGGATATTATCCGATACGGTCATGTTCAGTTTATGATAATTGTAACCACCATTCAGTACTCCCTTCACACCGATACCATAGCGTAGCTCTACTATAGGGTACTTGCTACCCAAACTGGTACGGTAATAATTCGCTTCTAAGAATTTCTCTTTGTACGCATATCTTAGCCTTAGGTTCACCTCGGTATTGGTGAGTGTAGGCGAAGGATTGCCATGCTCGTCTTGAAAAATAGCTTGGTCGGGTAACGGGTCATACGGGTCGTATATCTTTCTATACATGGTGAGTAAATGGCTGAAGCCGCTGTAGTATTCATTGTAATACTCAAAGCGAATATCATCAGCAAATATCAACTTTTGTGGTATGCCATTCTTTCTTGCTGCTACGCTGAAGATATTATCAAAGCTCACCTTATCGTAATAGTTCACCGTACGGTCTATGTCTCTGGTATACGATGCGTTGATATACATACGCGGGTATCTCTTCATTAGCCAGAAGCCTTGAAGCTGGTACTTATATCTATCATCCAGTGTACCATAAGCTACATAACCATTTAAGTATATGGTCTTGAAGAGCTTTGGTGTAGTACCTAGTGAGAAGCGGAACCTGTTACCCTCTACAAAGTTTCTGCTGTACATATTCCAATACGGACCGAACTCAAGAGGGCCCCATTTATAACCACCCGAGAACAATATCTTGGCCATGGTTTTAAACCTCTTGAAAGAGGGGTTGTTCTCTAAGGAGTCATACATGTAGTATATGCCTGTCTCTTTGCCCGATAATGTATCGTGTCTGGCATTAGCCCAGAAGTCTTGGCTATGCTCGTAAGAAGAGTCTGCCACTACAACCTCAGCCTTTAGCTTAGGGCTATTTATAGCTTTGGTCACACTACTATCGTTGATAACGATGTCTTTGTAAGAGGTGGTCTTTCTAGCTATGAAGCCAACCATCTTCACTAGCTCATCTGCGGCTTGTAGCTCTGCGGTTATATTCTCCTTCACACAAAACCAAAGGGAGTCGCCCTGTGGTGCATACTCTCTGTAAAACTCTGCATTCTTTACCCAGTTGATATTAGCAGAGTTGGGCAAAGTAGCCGCAACATATTGTAAGGCATATACAGAGTCAACTACATTGAACACACCCGCAAAACAATTCTCGCAAGATGGCAATGGGATAAAACTTACGGTGATGATATTGTAACCATACTTTTGCTGTGTATCTATTATGCGATACTTATAAAACATAGGTCCTGTATTGTTTATAGGACTTACGTAACGCTTATTGAAGAAAGGCACATAGTTATCATACGGATTCATAGCCAAGTACATCTTACCCAAGTATTTACCAATACTCTGGGTCATGTTCTTATTATTGATGCCTTTTATCTGGCTGGCTTTCACATACTCTCGTGTTCTATATGGCTTCTTTTGGTAGTAATAGTCTGATATAGCCTCCGTTAAGAAGAATGGTAAATATGGTCTACCGTCTTGAGTAGTATCTTGGTTATCATATATAAAGCTGAGCTTTTTAATAAAAGGTATAGGCAAAGATTCAAATGACTTTTTACTCAGGTTCAGTATGTCTACCTCTATTTTATTGTAAGCCTCATAGCCATAGTTATCTACCTGCTCAGGATCATTCTTTGGTTTGTTTCTAATAATATTCTTGAGCAAACGTATAGCGGGGTCTTCACCGGGGCGCACTACAAACTCAGATAAAGAGGTAGCATTGGTCTCCAGTTCAATTGTATCTATACTTCCGCTCTCTTTAGTTATCAGCACAGAATATTGCTCATAACCCATTGTTTTTACCCTAAGTGTATCATTTGGTCTGCCCGATACATCTAGCACAAATGTTCCGTCTGCTTCAGTAATGGTACCAATAGGCGACTCGGGTACAAATACAGGAACGAACGATACCGGCTCACGTGTATCTTTATCTATTACAATACCTGTAATGCCTTTCTGTTGCGAGCGTTTGTTGATAACAGGTGTGAGACTATGGTCTTGCACTATGGCGGTATCTGTAGACTGCGATGTAGTATCAACTGCCAGACCAGTAGTATCTGTCACTTGTGCTTGCAGCGGCGAACCCAACAGCGTCCCTAACACCAATAAACCAATAAAAACAAGCCTGCGAATCATGTACTTTTTCCTAAGACGCTGCAATGTTACAGTTGTAAATGCAAAAAATCTGCAATATTATCTTAATAGTATTAAAA
>CAZPDA010000088.1:0-11637 GCA_964585115.1 uncultured Flavipsychrobacter sp. | reverse complement strand
ACCTATAGTTATCCAATTTTGCGCAAAGGTAAGGGTATGAACTTAAAAAGTCAAAAAGCTAATAACACACATCACAAAATATAGCTACTTTTTTTACCCTAACCTCTTTTCTATAAAAAATGTCAGGCAAGTATATTGCCTGACACCCTTTATTATCAATAATTTATCACTTCAACCTCTGGTACTCGAATGAAGGGCTACCTTTTATACCAGTACTGCTATAAAAGTCTAAGAAATGAAGTTTCCAATATTGATCATTCCTATTCTTAATGATATAAGCCTTCGTATTATCTACTGAGTACAAACCCTTGTCAATGCTATAATACTTCCAGTCGTACCCTATAATATCTCTATGGTCACTATAAGGATGATCTAGTGTTGTCTCATCTATATTGCTAAACCCTAATGTACTATCTTCATGCGTAGAAGTCTTGTAAGGATTAGTAAGTACACCACTCACTAAATATGGGAAATTATCTAATTCATGATAAATATACCTGTAACGTGTAAATACAATATCCCAACTGTCCTTATGAGGTTCAGGGTTTACTACTTCACCTCCATTAGAGAATGAGAAATAACTATAATTATAGTTATCATCCTTAGGGATTACAATTTCTTTAGAACTTTTACTTCTCAAGTCACCGTACTGTATCACATACTTATTAGCGTCTACAGAAACCAGTTGTACTTTTTTAAATGTATCCGGGTAAAGGGTTGGGTTTAACTTAAGTATATAGACATCTCCTGCACTCCAATTCTTGATATAAGCAGAATCTGCAAGACCACAAGAGGCATCATAACCCCACTCACTCTTTGAGATACCGGGTACATCTGTCACATCTGCCATATTACGCTGCCCAATTTTATATGCATAAGCATCGGCACCACCATTCAAAAACAGGGTTTCGCCATCAGCAGAAGTTTCAAATGCGAGATCCCAACTGTTAATAACACTTTTATATACAACCTGTCCAGACTGAAAATCAAAAAACAACTGATATTCATAATCCTCACCCATATCTACAGACGTATAAACAGCTTCCCCCTTCTGAGGCAAACTCACTGCTTTGTCGTCTTTTACACAAGAGGTTAAGGCTGAACTAATTACTAGAAGCAGGCCTACAAGTCTATATATTCTCATTACAACACAAATATCTATCAGATTAAGGTATCAAATGTCAAAGTTTTGTCATTAAGACGGGACAATGTTAAAAAAAATGGTGTTGTGACAGATATACTACAATCGCAGGATGGATTAGCCAATTATTAATTAGGTTTGTGACCTAATTAAAACTCAATAAATGCGTTACAGAAATCTACCTTTATTTTTCTTAGCATCGTTAATACTAATGGCTTGTGACGATGGGCAAACTAAATTCTCAGTAATTGGGGATGTATCAAATATGCCTGAGCAAACCGTGTATCTAGAGCGTTTGGATGTAGTAAATATCAACACTACTCCTGAAATGATTGACTCAACAAAATCAAATAAAAACGGACATTTTGAACTAAAAGGTAAATTGACAGAACCGGGAATCTATTTATTAAGACCCAAAATACAATCAAGCGCTAATGATCCTGATAAAATGATCTTGCTAAGTGTTGATGGGGGAGCTATTAAAGTAAAGTCTGACTGGAAAACAATGCGCCTATTTGAAGTGCAGGGTTCCGCCTCTTCAAATAGCTTAAAGAACTTCTTACAGATATGGCGTGAGCACATAAGAGACCTTAATACCATAGGGATGATCTTGCAAAACCCACAAACTAATAGCAACGATAGCATAAAAAACAAAGCAGAGCAGCAGGAAGCATCTATACGCGCTAGCTTTGTGAGATATATAGAAGAATATGCGGATACCACAAAATACCTGCCTAATGCAATTTTTGCTGTACAAATACTAAATGTACCTGTTGAGAAGCAGTTCTTATCTACATTTGTTAGCAATCTAGAAGCTCGTTTCCCTAATAACCCAATGGTTGAAGCGTATAAAGAGCGTTATAATAGAAAGCTGACAGAACTACAACAGCAGCAAGATGCAATTAACAATAGTCCTGTTGGTATAGGCAAGCAGGCACCTGAAATTACACTACCTGACCCAAGTGGCAATGAAATATCATTATCATCTTTCAGAGGAAAGTACGTTCTGGTAGATTTTTGGGCATCTTGGTGTAAGCCATGTCGTCAAGAGAACCCAAATGTAGTTAAGGCATATAACCAGTACAAAAACAAGAACTTTACCATATTAGGTGTATCTCTTGATGATAATAAAGAAAAGTGGGAGCAAGCTATTAAAGATGATGGTCTTACATGGACACATATTAGCGACCTTAACGGGTGGCAGTCTCTTGTGGTACGCACTTATATGATACAGGGAATACCAGCCAACGTACTACTAGATCCTGACGGTAAAATAATAGGCAGAAATCTTAGAGGTCCTGAGCTTTTACAAAAACTACAACAGACCTTATAGGCCTCAATTCTACAGATATTAAAAAAGGAGCACTTATGCTCCTTTTTTAATATCTCATAATAACATAGCTCTTACATCATACCCGTAGACCTATCAGGACCTTTCTTTTTCTTGTTTATACCTTTTTTAGAGCCTACATCTATACCCAGGCTCACAAGAAATAGCTGAACATCATAGTTCGCATATGGTTGTCTTACTATTGCTATGTTTCCAACGCTTGTTATTGTTTCTGTATAGTCCGCATTTAAGAAATTGCCTGGATAGTATTGAAATTTTACCGTAAGACCCGGATCTACAGAAAATCCAGCAAAAACGTATGGCATAAAGGCAGGCACTCTGTCACTAAACCACTCGTTGAACTTTTCTTTATTATTTCTTTTCACAAAACCCTTCTCTCTATAATTAAAAGGAAGATCTACACCACCACCAAAGAAGCCAAAGTTCTTACGTTTTAAGTTTCCTATCTTAATACCAACAGGTACTCCCAGTGTATATACCCTACGCTTTATAGTGCTATCCATTGCCTTTACTTGCTCTATAAAACCAATATTCTTCATATTCAACCCACCAAATACACCTACGCTCTTACTAAAATTGTAATGCAGGTTGAAGCCCATGTTTATAAAGTACGTATACCTTATAGTACCTAGGCTTTGGTTACTATTAGGACTTTTCATAAATGCAGTAGAAAAGATAGAAGCATCTAGCGTACTACTGGCATATAGCTTTTTAATACTTGACGATGTAGCTATAGCATCCGCACTTTCTTGAGCCGAAGTGCTAAGGGGTTGTGAAATGATAGCTACAGATGCTGTAGCCAATAGTAAATTCCGTAGTTTCATCGGGTAATTCTTTTTGTAAATATACTCATCCCTAATATTGCCTGCAAAAATTACAGTCTATTTTGCTTTGGCATAGCTATTGCCTACTATATTTACTCAAATAACAGTCCCTTTTAAGGGATATAATTGTCATAATGTCTGTAATGAAGTCAATGATAGAACAATTTTTAGGACAGCCGGAAGAAAGTGAAATGGAATTCATGCCTATCGTACCTCTTGGCGAGGACGAAATGGATGATGAAGAAAAAGGCAGTCTCCCCTCAAGCATACCAGTAATTGCACTTAGAAATACGGTATTATTCCCCAATGTGGTATTACCGATAACTGTAGCCAGAGAAAAATCTGTAAAAGCTATTACAGAAGCTCAGAAAAATGGCAAATGGATAGGTGTGGTTGCACAAAAAGATAGCAATAATGAAGATCCTGATGTTGACCAGATATTCCACATAGGAACTATGGCCAAGATCGTTAAGCAGATAAAAATGCCTGACGGTAACACCACTATATTCATTATGGGTAGAATGCGCTTTGAGGTAGAGGAATTTACCCAAACCGATCCATACTTTGCTGCCAACATCAAATACCTTGAGGATAACTTTCCAAAAGATGATGCAACATTCGATGCGCTTACCTCTAGCATAAAGGACTACTCTGAGCAAATAGCACAGCAGTCGCCTAACATGCCTAATGAGACCAGTATCGTATTACGCAATATCGAGCATCAATCCTTCCTGATACACTTCATCGCATCCAACCTTACAGCCGGGCTTAGCGATAAACAAGAGTTACTGGAAGAGAATGATATCAAAACACGTGCTGAAAAGCTATTGAGCTTACTTCAGTCTGAGCTGCAACTGCTAGAGCTTAAGAATGAGATCACTAACAAGACACGTGCTGATATAGACAAGCAGCAACGCGAGTACTTCTTGCAACAACAGCTAAAATCTATACGCGAAGAGCTTGGTGGTGAGCCGAACGATAGAGAGATCAAAGATCTGCAAAAACGCTCTGAAGGTGTACAGATGACCGAAGCGGCTAAAGAGATGTTCCAAAAGAACATAGAAAAGCTGGAGCGTATGCACCCTAGCACGCCGGACTATTCGGTTATCTACAACCATTTGGACCTGATGCTGGACCTACCTTGGGGCACATATACTGAAGATAGTTACGACCTAAAAAAAGCACAAAAGGTACTGGATAAGGACCACTACGGTATGGAGAAGATAAAAGACCGTATACTAGAATACCTTGCCGTACTGAAGCTAAAAGGGGATATGAAGTCTCCTATACTATGCTTTGTAGGCCCTCCGGGTATTGGTAAAACATCTTTAGGTAAGAGTATCGCTAACTCTATCAATCGTAAGTATGTACGCTTTAGTCTTGGTGGCATGCATGATGAGAGTGAGCTGCGTGGTCACAGAAAAACTTATATCGGTGCGATGCCGGGTCGTATCATACAGTCGCTTAGAAAAGTAAAATCTTCTAACCCTGTATTCATACTAGATGAGATAGATAAAGTAGGTAAGGACTTTAGAGGAGATCCAAGCTCTGCTTTGCTAGAGGTTTTAGACCCTGAGCAGAACAATACATTCTATGACAACTATCTTGAGTTAGAGTACGATCTATCGAAAGTATTGTTCATAGCTACAGCAAATAGCTTGGCCGATATACAGCCTGCACTTAGAGACCGTTTAGAGATCATACACCTTACAGGCTACTCTCTTGAAGAGAAAGTAGAGATAGCCAAGAGACACCTTATACCTAAGGAAAAGGATATGCATGGTCTGTCTAAACAAACCTTACGCTTTAGCGATAAGGTATTAAAGAAGATAGTACAAGAATATACCAGAGAGTCCGGTGTACGTGAGCTGGATAGGACATTGGCATCTATGATGCGCAACATAGCTAAGAAAGTAGCACTGGAAGAAAAGGTAGACCCTAAGATATCTGAAGAGATGGTAGAAGAGGTGCTAGGGAAACCAAAGTTCAGTAACGACATATATGTAAAGGGCAACCCGGCAGGTGTTGCAGTAGGTCTTGCATGGACATCTGTTGGTGGCGATATCCTATTTATAGAAACAGGCCTATCTAAAGGAAAAGGCAACTTAGTGCTTACGGGTAATCTTGGCAACGTAATGAAGGAAAGTGCTACTACTGCACTTACTTACCTAAAGTCGCACGCGGAGGAAATAGGCATAGACCCTAAGAAGTTTGAAGAGAACAACGTACATATACACGTTCCCGAAGGGGCTGTACCTAAAGATGGTCCTAGTGCAGGTATCACTATGCTATCGGCATTAGCTTCTGCTTTCACAGGGCGCAAGCTTAAATCTTACCTGGCAATGACGGGAGAGATAACACTACGCGGACAAGTACTACCCGTTGGTGGCATAAAAGAGAAAGTACTCGCTGCTAAGCGTGCCGGCATCAAAGACATCATTATGTGCCAACAGAATGAGAAAGATGTTGATGAAATAAACAAAGCATACATTAAAGGAGTTAGGTTCCACTTTGTATCTACTATGGATGAAGTGCTAGACCTTGCATTAATGAAGCGATAAACTATTTCAGATCTATATTATTTAAAGCCTTGAGTGTTTACTCAAGGCTTTTTTCATTTCTAAACGCCCCTACTCATATTATCAAATATTTGCTTTTTATTTCTTATAACGTATATTTACGTTATGAAACGAAAGAAGGCGTTACAGTCATTAACTAAGGCAGAAGAAGAGATCATGCAAATAATATGGCAGATAGAGCCCTGCCTTGTGCGTGATGTAATAAAAGAGCTAGGCAACCCCGACATACCACACAGCACCGTATCATCAGTTGTACGCATTTTAGAACGCAAAGGTTTTTTAGACCATAAGGCCTATGGAAAAACCTATGAGTACTTCTCTATAATATCTAAAGAGGACTACGCAAGCTATGGGGTAAAGAGCTTGATGGAAAAATACTTCAGCGGCTCACCTAAAAAGCTGGTAAGCTTTCTGGTAAAGAGTAAAGACATGGATATGAAGGAACTGAATGAACTGATGAAGTCATTAGAAAACAATAAAAAGAAATAACTATGCTACACTACCTAATAAACCTAAGCTGCATTTGGCTACTATGCCTGATCGTATTTGATGTATTCTTGAAACGTGAATCTTACCACGGATACAATAGAATATACCTGAACCTATCCATACTACTAGGAATACTGTTACCGCTATGGTCTTGGCAGAGCGACTCCATCATCTATGCTTCTGATATCAGTAAAACTGTTGCTGACCAAGCATCTGTGATAAAAGACCAAGTAGTGGCATCAACTAGTGCATCAGTTGTAAGCTGGGAGACATGGCTCCTGTGGCTATATCTGGCTGGCGTAGGCATCAGTACCTCTCTACTAATAAAAGAACTAGTAGTTATTATCAAACTTATCAAAACAGGACATCGCTCAAAAAGTGGTGTGTGGACCATTATAGAAACCAATAAAGCTACTAGCCCATTCTCTGCGTTTCGCTATGTATTTATCAGTAGTCTGGATAACTATACAGAAGAAGAGCTATCTATCATATTAGCACACGAAAAACAACATGGACACCTACTGCATTTTATCGACTTGCTTTTTGTCAACTTGGTCAAAATTTTATTCTGGTTTCATCCATTCATATACATACTA
Organism: uncultured Flavipsychrobacter sp.; assembly: GCA_964585115.1. GTDB lineage: Bacteria > Bacteroidota > Bacteroidia > Chitinophagales > Chitinophagaceae > UBA5543. The sequence goes on along the minus strand of CAZPDA010000088.1, from coordinate 4,657 downwards.
GAAAAAAGATTGCTGATGGTACATGAATACCAAGCAGACCAAGTGATAGAAACGCAACCAAGCGACTATGGCCAATTCCTAATAGAGCAATCTATGCTACAGACAGCCCCTACCCTATCTCATTCTTTCATCCGTTCACCCTTAAAAAAACGTATTATGATGCTTACCAAAAGATCAGGCAAATTAGCCTCAGGAAAAAAACTATTTATTATCCCCTTAATGCTTACTGCTTCAATATGTTTCACACAGTTGAACACTGTATTTGGACAACAAGCAGTCATTGATGGCAATACCATTACCTACAATGGCAATAAGTTTGAGAAGGCTGTAGGAGTAGATGATACAGTGTATGTAGAGGACCCTGTAACAGGTGAGACCTCTATGGTATTAACAAGAAGAGAAGGTCCTATTGTAAAAATGAATGACAAAGATATACTAACGGATTACTACCATTTTGATAAACAGAGACCTATTGAAGTAGTACAAATAGTCAATAAAGTGAAGGCTGAAGTAAGTAGTAATATTATTAATGAAGTAAATAATATTCAACAGTCTGAGGGTGCTACATTCTCATATTACATTCACAACCTTGTAGTAGACGAAACAGGAAAGGTCGTTTACTATGAGCTAGCGGGAACAAAGTATATCAGATCTAGTAAGGATGGTAGCCAATATGAAATTTCTGAAACTATTAGAAAAGCGATCTCCCAAAAGATCACTAACGTTCTTCAAGATGTCAATGCAACTATAATGCATAAAGACGGTAAGCCTATTCCATACGTACTATACATAAGCGATGAATTCTCAATAGAGTAGCTTTCTCATCAACTTAGCAAATACAAAGAGGGCTCGCAATTGCGAGCCCTCTTACTTTCATTCTAAATGATATTAGTTATTAACAGGTAGGTAGCCATAGTTGTTACCATACTCTACCATTTGGTCAAAGAAGTTGTCAGGATACTCAACTCTTATGTTAGTAGCCTTACCATCTTTCATATCAGCAACAAGACGTGGCTGTATAAAACCGCTATATGGCTTAGCATCAAGTTTCTTATAACGCTCAAGCACTTCTTTGTGAAGAACAGGGTCTACTTTCACACCATAAGTTTCTACAAGGTTCTTACCCGCCTCATAGTCTCCTTCTGATTTGATACGCTGTATCTCACGTAGTAACTGACCGAACAACTCACGCAGCTTATCATAGTCGTTGATCTTCACATAGGTCTTACCATCTATCTTCACCATTTCCACTACGTTGTCTTTCTTACCTTTCTCATATACCCAATATGCATTCAATGCACGGTTGCGCATGTGTGCTTCTTCTATATCATCACCAAGCTTCAAGCGAGTAAGTTGTGTCATCAAGCCATTCATCATATAAGAATAGTACTCAGACATACCTACCTCTTTAGTTGGCATCACACCAATGTCTATCAACTTCTGATCCATTGCATAGTAAAGACCAACAAGGTCAGCACGTGCTTCTTCCAGAGTAGACGCATAGTTCTTAAGCGTGATGTCTGTAGTAGCAACACCAGGATTTATCTGCCCTGAAGCATGACCGATACACTCGTGCATATCTGTGTGTAGGTCAGACGCAAGGTTACCCCACTTTTGCATTCTTGCTTTTACTGTATCATCAGCTACAAACTCATCAAGGAAACCACCTTTAGATTTTGCAACATTGTATGCGTGAATGATATTACTAAGAGATACTGATTTAGAACCGTGGTTCTTTCTTATCCAGTCAGCATTTGGCAGGTTGATACCAATAGGTGTAGTAGGGGCAGCATCACCACTTTCTACAATAGCAGTAATAGCTTTTGCTGTGATACCTTTTACAGTCTTCTTTTTATGCTCATCCATTAGTGGTGAGTTATCTTCAAACCACTGTGCTTGTTGAGCAATTGCATTGATACGTTTTGTAGCCTCAAGGTCTTTAATAGACACCACACTTTCAAAGCTACCTTTCTTACCTATAGCATCAAGGTACACCTCTATGAAGCCATTCACTACATCTACACGAGATGCGGTGTCATTAGCCCACGCTATGCTGTAATCGTCAAATATCTTAAGATCTCCTGTTTTGTAATACTCTACCAAAAGCTCAAGAGACTTCCTTTGCTGGTCGTTCTCTGCTACAGGTATAGCTTTCTCTAGCCAGTAAACTATCTTTTCTATTGCTTCGGAATACATTCCTCCTACCTTCCATACTTTCTCTACTATCTCACCGTTCTCTTTCATCAACTTACTGTTCAAACCCCAAGATGGTGCATCACCTTTAGAATCGAACTTAGCATAGAATGCATCAACTTCCTGTTGAGTAACCCCTTCATAGAAGTTATTAGACGACATAACTACATTGTCAATATCAGGACGCTGATCTACAACCTTTGTTTCAATGCTCATATCATACACCAATGGAGTGATACGAGTTATAAAGTCTTCTGTAGACTCACCATCATTTTTCGGTAGTTTGCTTTCGTCACTATTCTTTATCAGCTCAGCAAAGTATGCTGCCGAACACTCAGGTATGAACTTCTCATTACCATAGTGGTGGTGGTTACCATTGCTGAACCAAAAACGACCGCTATATACTTTGAACTTGTCCCAGTCTTCAGTCGTTTTATCACCAGAGTATGTTGTATAAACAGTCTCTATTGTTTTACGCAAAAGCAGACCGTTCTTACTCTTCTGATCGTATATGATATCACGACCGCAAAGTGCTGCTTCGTATAGATAGTATGCAAGTTCTTTCTGCTGGTCAGATAGTGTTTCCCATCCTGGTATCTGATAACGTAATACTTTAAGGTCTGCAAACTCCTGAGCCTCTACTTTGAACTCAGTATTTGTTGTATCCTTTTTATCATCTGCAGGCTTTGTTTCGCATGCAGAGAACATCATTTGTGCACCTAATACTGCCATAATAGGTAATGACCACTTTTTCATAAATAAATATCGGATTGTGTTAACGGCACTAAAAGTAGCCTATAAATAGCAACCAACGAAATGAGGGCTAAAAAATCACCCTATTTTACTTTATTGTCATTACATCAAAAAAGACCTACTGAATACATCAAACAGTATTAGCTTTGCCGCCTATGAAAAAACTAAAACTCATATTACTTATAGTATTGCCTCTATACCTTATCTCTTGTAGCAGCGAGGAGAAGAAGCAACCTGAGCATACTAAATACCCGGCTGGTACAATTGTGCTATCAGATAGCATGCGTATTGAGGAAGACTCTTTGAACGAGCTATACTTTTCGGTAATGCTGGTAGCAACGGATAGTAGTAGTCAGTATAAAGTGCGAGTAGCATATGGGTATAATGCGGGTGACGGCATTATGGCGTACCCCGACCTTGGTGAACCTCTAAAGCCTGATATGATAGAGAATCCAGACAAGCCATATAGTTATATAATAGGGTTTAGAAAGCCATCTGACGACTATAAAACATTTTACGACTATTTTGAAGTGGAAAGTGGAGAAGATGGTACGCTTATGAAATATATCAAAGCCTATTACTTACAATAACAACTTTATATAGACGCAATAAAAAAGTCCCGAACTACAGTTCAGGACTTTTTCGTTTTATGATTTATTTAGCTACTACTTGAACTGAGGTATCAAGTCTTTAGCTAGTTTGGTCATTTTCTCAAGACTCTCAGGGTTCAACTTACCTGATTTGAATTCAGCTAATACTTCAGGAAGTTTAGACTCCATATCGCTTATGAATGCCTCTTCAAAGTCTTTTACTCTATTTACCGGCACTTCGTTGATCAGGTTGTTAGTACCTAAGTAGATGATAGCAACTTGCTTCTCTACACTGAATGGAGAGTACTGAGCCTGCTTAAGGATCTCCACGTTACGGCTACCTTTATCAAGTACCACCTTAGTTGCAGCATCCAGGTCACCACCAAACTTAGCGAATGCTTCCATCTCACGATAAAGAGCTTGGTCAAGTTTCAATGTACCTGCTACTTTCTTCATTGATTTAATCTGTGCACTACCACCAACACGGCTTACTGATATACCTACGTTGATCGCCGGGCGGATACCAGAGTTAAATAGGTTAGACTCTAGGAATATCTGACCATCAGTGATCGAGATAACGTTAGTTGGGATATATGCTGATACGTCACCTGCCTGAGTTTCAATAATCGGAAGTGCTGTAAGAGAACCACCACCTTTCACTTTGTCTTTAAGACTTTCAGGAAGGTCGTTCATGTTCTTAGCGATCTCGTCATCATTGATCACCTTAGCTGCACGCTCTAGTAAGCGGCTGTGTAGGTAGAATACATCACCAGGATATGCCTCACGACCAGGAGGACGACGAAGAAGTAGAGATACCTCACGGTATGCTACTGCCTGCTTAGAAAGGTCATCATATACAACCAATGCCGGACGTCCTGTATCACGGAAGTATTCACCGATAGCTGCACCTGCGAACGGAGCATAGAACTGTAGCGGAGCTGGGTCAGAAGCAGAAGATGTAACGATGGTAGTATAAGCCATAGCACCGTTTTCTTCCAAAGTCTTCATCACACCTGCAACGGTAGATGCTTTCTGCCCGATAGCAACGTATATACAATATACAGGCTTACCTGCATCGTAGAATTCTTTTTGGTTGATGATCGTATCAATACAGATAGCTG
>CAZPDA010000087.1:0-11800 GCA_964585115.1 uncultured Flavipsychrobacter sp. | reverse complement strand
CGTTACGCCATGCAAGGTGTACGAACTCACTATCTGTAGATGCTACTATCAACACAGTTTCACTATCTTCAAACTCAGAAAAATTCTTATTGAATTCAGCAATATCAGTAGGACAAACAAAAGTAAAATCTTTTGGCCACCAGAACATAACAGACCACTTACCATTAAGATCAGCATTGCTAATGTCCTTAAACTCTTTACCTTTTTCAATTGATACTACAGATTTCTTGTTGAATTCAGGAAATTTGTTTCCTACAGTTACACAGTTGTTCATATTTTTCTTGTATTATTTTTAATATGGTGCAAATGTCGTTCATTCAGCAATAGTATACAATGCCTTAGGCATTATGTTTCCTTATGAAAAAATAAATGTTTTCAATCCTCCACCAATAAACAATATAGTATATAAAAAGAGCGCGAAGCATATGCTTCGCGCTCTTAAAAAAACCTTTTATATAGGAATTAACGTATTAGTGTGACATTTCCTGACTTGTGAATCCGTTTACCTTCTACACAGAAAGCGTCTGCCTCCCATACATATACCCCCATAGGAGCGTCCTCACCATTAATTGTCCCATCCCATTTTTTTGTAGGATCTGTAGTAGTAAACACTTGTTGTCCCCAACGATCATATATATTAAAGTAGTTAAGCTTAACTACTTTCTGATTGGTAAGACCAAACTTAGCTTGAGCACCACTGCTTTCAGGCACAAACGCATTAGGTAGGTTTAGATCATTACAATCTACATATACGATAACAGTATCTACTGCTTTACAGTTAAAAGTTACCCCATTATTAGTAATTCTAGAAGTATCTCTAACCTCTAAGTAGTAAGTAAAGTCAAAAGGAGGTGTAGCAGTAGGATTAAGAGAAAACGGATCACTTAGATATTGATTAGGCTTCCACTCATATGTCCAGCCTGGATTACGGACATTTTCGGGACTTCCTAATATAGTATAGCCACCATCGTAAATAACCCTATCAGGACCAGCATCAACGCTTACTTTCCGTACTTCTATGTTGATAACTGTATCTACAAGACAAGTAGTAGAGAAAGGCATTTTAACTCTGTAACTAGTACTAAAAGAAGGCCATACTTGAACTATATCGTTACTTGTACTTGATATCTCTCTCGCAGGACTCCATGTAAAGCTTTTAGCATTTACAGCAATTATCTCTAGCTGAGCTGTATCCCCTTGACACAAGACCGTATCATTACTCATTACAAAAGATGGTATTGGCTGAACTCTTATTTGCTTACACTCTACTCTCATATCAGGCTGCCCTTCATTTACAGCATAATATACATTATACAAACCTGGAGCATCATATTGGATTACCGGAGGATTGTTTGTTAGCGAAGATTGAATGTTGGAATTAGCACACTGTGCAAACTTAATTTTTGCCAAGGCATCATTTGATGAAGCACTAACTATATATGTATAGATATTATCCCTATCTCTAATCATAGTAGAAATACCTCTTGGACCTTCAATACCACCAACATTATTAAAATTAGCACTATTATATGGTCCTGTAATATCAGTCATGTCAATACGAACAAAATCATGAGTACCTCTATTGATAACGAAAGCATAGAAGCTATCGCAATCTCTAATCATAGATATGCCGGACGGAGCAGTTATATCACCGCTGAAATCGCCTAAATCTACCCCAGAAGGTGTAGTATTAGTAAGAGTGTTACCCATATCCACCCTAGTGACTGTAGACCCATTTTCATTTGTAACAAAGAAATACCAGTTTCCATTATCTAATATCGGGAACATGTCACTTGGGCCATTAATACCTGTACCCGTTACTGGAACTATACCTAAAGAAGTAATGCTAGGTGTAATTGATACATTATCACCCATATCCATTCTCATCAACTCATTAGTATTTCTATTAAAGAAAAATCCATACCAATTATCATCTTCTTTAGCTACAAACAAAGAAGTAGGTCTATCAAACTGATTACCAATGTTACCAAAATTCACAATATTAGGGTCATTGCTTAATGTTTTACCAAAATCAATTCTAACTAACCTTGAAGTTGACACATTAGTACCTCCAGAAATGAATATGTGCCAATTACCTTCATCTTTATCAAAGAGCACATATATTGAATTGGGAACATCTAAAAACACATCATCAAGATTACCAAAATTGGTAACCGTAGGTGTATTGTCAAGACTATTTCCAAACTCATAGCGCAAGAACTCATTATCGCCAGTAGTACCAATATTGGTAACAAAACCATAATAGTTTTCTCCGTCTCTTACTATTTCAATACCGCTAGGAACATCTAACTCATATCCGTTATTCATCAAGTTAGTTCCTTGAGGGTTATTAAGTAAATAACCTGAACAGAAGCCCCAGAAGTGCGTAGCTTCATCAGGCACCCCACTCTTAAATTGTACTGGTTGGCGTTCACAAACAGAATCTGGTCCGATTATCATGCTTTGTGCATAACCAAAGTTCACCTGACACACTACTAAAAGTGCGGCAATGATTAGGCTTTTTCTCATAATACTGAAAAGAGTTTCACTTTCTATTCGGCTAATATAACAATTTGCATAAAAAGTTTATAGCAATGCGTATATTTATTTTTATAAAAAAATAACATTCGTAAAATGCACTTTAAAGCACATTTTAAGTCACTATTTACTAAGACCGCACTAAGTCTATTATTCGTTGGCTCTCAATGTCATGTTTCTGCAAAAGAAGGAATGTGGCTACCACCCTTACTCAAGCAAAAAGAAGGAGACATGAAGTCTATGGGGCTTCAAATACCCGTTAACCAAATATATAATACTGATGGTACAGGGCTAAACAATGCTGTGGTGTTGTTTGGTAGCGGTTGCACAGGAGAAATAATCTCTTCAAAAGGACTGCTACTTACAAACCATCACTGTGGATATGGTACAGTACAGGGGCTTAGCAGTACTGAGAATGACTATTTTGCAAATGGTTTTTGGGCAATGAACAATGAAGAAGAGCTTCCATGCCCCGGCCTTACAGTAACATTCATTAGAAAAATGGAGAATGTTACTGACAAATTGATATTTGACATTGCTGACACCTTACAAGAGTCTACAAGAGATAGCATAATAGCGGTAAGAGCTAAAAATCTTGAAAAAGGATATAAATACACTTCAGGATATGATGCTACAATAAAGCCTTATTATAATGGGAATCAATACTGGGTAATACTAAGCGAGACGTTTAAAGATATTAGACTTGTAGGGTTCCCGCCAAATGGTATCGGTGCTTTTGGTGGAGATACGGATAACTGGATGTGGCCTAGACACACTGGTGATTTTAGTATATTCAGAGTGTATGCAGGAAAAGATAACAAACCTGCAGATTACTCTAAAGACAATAAGCCTTACACGCCAAAAAGGTTCTTTAGCATCAATGTCTCAGGCTATAATGAGGGAGACTTCACTATGGTATATGGCTTCCCGGGATATACTAAAGAATACATTTCATCATATGAACTAGATAATATCTACTCTATAACAGACCCTGTACGTATAGAAGTACGTACGAAACTATTGAACACATGGGCTAAACACATGGACCAATCAAGGGATGTATTTCTTAAATACACATCTAAACACAAACGTGTAGCTAATGGTTGGAAAAAATGGCAAGGCGAAGTAAGAGGGCTGCGTTTGAATAATGTAGTAGAGAAAAAGGCAGAGTATGAGCAACAGTTTCAAGGCTGGTCTTCTCAAAATGCAGAATTACCTTACGCTAATGACCTTCTGCCTAAAATGGGGGCTGTATCATTATCTGTTACTGACCAGCTGCGTGCGAGTAGATATGTACAAGAAGCGGTATTTGGCATTGAGTTAATAAAACAAGGTGCTAAATTAAACAGCTTACTAGACATCTACCGCTCCGGCATTTCAGGACAAGCACTTGCAGATACACTTTCAGAAGTCATAAATAGATGGAATGGTTTCTATAAAAACTACGATGCAGCAACTGACAAAGATGTATTCACAACATTAATGCCTTTATATATAAACAACAACAAGGGATATATACCTACTCATTACACATTAGAACTATCAAAGTATAATAACAATTACGACGCTTGGGCTAAAGCTATATACAACTACTCGCTTATTGCAAATAAGTCTAAACTAAAAGGTTTAGCATCTGGCTCGGCTGCTGATAGCACCCAAATATTAAATGACCCTGCATGGAAACTGTACGCAGCAATTGTAGCTGAATACAACATGAAGATCAGACCTGCATTACAACAATACCAAACTCAAATGAAGCATTACAATAGGCTATACATGAATGCTCAAATGAAACTGGATAAGATGAAAAGCTTTTACCCTGATGCTAACCTGACGTTAAGATTAGCTTATGGTAAGGTTCAAGGCATCAACCCTGACGGTCCTGCAGAATATTCTTATCAGACTAACTTTGATGAAGCAGTTACTAAACATGACCCTAGTGTAGAAGAATTTGACATGCCTGAAAAGTTAAGAAACATACACAAGAACAAGGATTATGGCAGATGGGGTGTAAATGGCACTGTACCTTCATGTTTCATAGCTACCAATCACACTACAGGAGGTAACTCAGGGAGCCCTGTACTAAATGCTAAAGGGCAATTGATAGGCACAAACTTTGACAGAATATGGGAAGGAACAATGAGCGATCTACACTTTGACCCTAACTTATGCAGAAACATAAGTGTTGATATACGCTATACACTATTCATGATTGACAAGTATGGTGGCGCAAGTTGGTTGTTGAACGAAATGGACCTTGTAAAAGAATAAATTCAACAGGTCATAGAAAAGTCATATTAAAGCTCTGACGAAACTGTCAGAGCTTATTTTTTAACTATATTTACAAGTTTACTCATATATTTTATACATGAATAATTTGGTAAAGAGCATTATAATATTAGCTACATTGGGAGTAATATCAGCATGTGGTATTAGTAAGAAAACCACAAAATCTACTATTACTAATAATGGAAGCTATACATATGCATACTTACTGAAGGCATACAAGCAGACGACCTTACCTGGGAGACCCGCACCTGGTGAGGGGCCTACTACTGAACACCGCTTTATTGTTGTATGGAATAGCGACCAACACCCTGAAACTTTTTTTTGGAAAAAAGATGATAGCTGGATGCCTTGCAGTGTCTCTATTGTTAGCAACTATACGCCCAATAGCATAAACGCGCAAGACCCATATAATAAAGGCTATAATTCGCAAGAAGTATCACTATTCAAAATTGTAAAAGGGGACACCTTAGAGTTAGTTCCCTTAGCTGGTAGTAAAAACCCAATTCCATCATCATTACCACAAAAAACAAATGCTATATTTTATAAGGCAACAAATACAGATTGGCTAACACTTCCGGTAAAAAAAATAGAAGAGATGCCGGATATTATCATGCAGTAACATGAAAAGATTAATTACAATAATAACATTATTACTCACTTGCAATCAACTAATTGCTCAAGAGTGGTATGAAGCTGTGGAACAAAAACCTGTAACCATACATCAGGTTGAGGCTATGTACAAAAGTCAAGCCACAGACCACGAAGAGAATGAACAGGTAGAAGAAGGTAAACAATATCAATTTGGCAGGTGGCACTGGTATTGGTCTCGCCATACCGACGAAAGTGGTTACATTGTCTCTCCTGTAAGAAAGCTGAAAGAATGGGAAAAGTGGAACAATGCGAAACAGCTAGAAGGCGTTGCTATGAAATCTACTGCTAACCAATCTAAGTGGACATTTCACGGCCCCGACCAAACACCAGGAGGTTATAATGGTATAGGTAGAGTTAATGTTGTAGCATTCCACCCTACTGACACCAATACGTTTTGGGTAGGTAGTGCTGGTGGTGGTGCGTGGAAAACTAATGATGGAGGAAACACTTGGGCTGCTGTAAATGACTACTTCCCAGTGCTTGGGGTTTCTGATATTGACTTCAACCCGCTAAACCCAAATACCATCTACCTTTGTACCGGAGACAGAGACGCTAGAGATACTTATAGTATAGGAGTACTAAAGTCTTACGATGGTGGTAACACTTGGGACACTACAGGTTTTCAGCTTGAGATAACAGACTTCAAGCTAACCAACTCACTATTAATTAATCCTCTTGACACTAACTCTATAACACTCGGCACTAGTGCAGGTATATATAAATCTTATGATGGTGGTGCTACTTGGGAATATAAACAAGGAGGTGAATTCCAACAATTAGAATACCACCCTACCGATACAAGTATCATATATGCAGCTGGCTTAAACCCATTAGGCACAAGAGAAATATATAGAAGTGCAAATGGCGGAGGTGTATGGACAAGAGTCACAAACTTTCCTGGCAATAGACGTGTAGCAATTGCTGTAACCAAAGCAGATGTTAGTATAGTAAGAGCAGTAGTTGCAAATGCAGACTCTGGTCTGGAAGGAATATATGAATCGACAGATACAGGTAAAACCTTTACTAAAGTTTATACAGCTACTGGTTCATCTTGTGATGGAAACATATTAGCAAACTCACCGAAAGCAGACAAATGTGGAGGTCAAGGTTGGTATGATCTTACTATTGCTATTAGCCCTATTGACGCTGATGAAACTATTGTTGGAGGTATAAATACTTGGATTTCTGATGATGGTGGAAGGTCATGGGATATTGCCAGCCAATGGACGGGAACACTACCTGGCGTAAAGGTGGTACATGCTGACAAACACTTCCATTTATACCACCCGCTACGCCCTACAGAGCTATATGAATGTAATGATGGTGGCATTTATAAAAGTAGCGACCCTACAAATTTGTGGACAGACCTCTCTAATGGATTAGGCATAACACAGTTTTATCGCAATGCAGTTAGCAGCAATACCCCCCATGTAATCGGTGGTGCTCAAGACAACGGATCTATCCACATACTAAACGGTAGCACTTATGACAATTTAACCGGAGGAGATGGGATGGACTGTCAATTAGATCCGGTAGACACAAATATATTTTACACTTCTATCCAATATGGAGAACTGAGAAGGACTCTTGACGGCGGAAATAAGTTCACAGATATACAAAAGAATATACCAGGCAAACCAAAAGGTGCGTGGATAACTCCATTTGTACTACACCCTTCTGACCCCAAGACTATCATTGCCGGATATAAAGGCATATACTATTCAGCTGATACTGGTAATAACTGGACATTAATCTCACCAAGCTACACTAATAACATTAGCAGAATAGCCCTTTCGCTTACGGCACAAGACTATATATATTTTATAGTCAACAATAGAGTATACCAAACGACGAACTTTGGAAATAGTTGGCTACCGTTACCAGTAGTACAAAGTGGGACCTTGTCTGATATTCATGTAGACCCATGGGATGCGGATCATGTATGGGTTACTTATTCTGGTTATGGTACAAACAAGGTAGCTCATTACAAACTATCTACAGGTTGGGTAATAGAGAATGACAGCTTACCAAACACACCTGTTAATTGTATTGCTATCGATTCTTCTGACGGAACAATATATTTAGGTACAGACTTTGGTGTCTTTTACCGTGACACGAGCATGAACTATTGGGCAGAGTTCAATAATGACCTACCAAATGTTGAAGTAATAGACCTTGGTATCAACTACACAACTAATGAAATATGGGCTGCTACATATGGCAGAGGTATGTGGAAGTCTCCTAAGCATGTATACCAAACCAATAGTATTAGTCACATACCGCTATCTGTTGACTTTATTACCATATCACCTAACCCTAACAATGGGTCATTTATGATATCTACACAAAACAAATCACTTAACAACAAGGTGACCAGAGCTCGTATAGTTAGCATAACGGGTGCTGTTGTGTGGGAACAAGACGTAGCATTAAATAGCTCTGGTGATGGAACTATAGACGCAGACATTCCAAATGGCAGCTTTATAGTAGAGCTCTATTATGAGAATATATTGGTCGCCAGAAATAAAATGGTAAAATTTTAAGCTATTGAAAAGCGAGGTTAGAAGCCTCGCTTTTTTATGATATCAACTCTTTTGCATTACTTATTGCAGCCTCACTAGGAGTATCGCCACCTATCATTCTAGCTACTGCATCTACCCTTTCTTCCTCTTTCAATACACGTATCTGAGTAGTTATCTTTCCAGATACATCTTGCTTATAAACGTAGAAATGTCGCGTACCCTTACCAGCTACCTGAGGCTGGTGTGTAATACATATCACCTGATGGTACTCTGACAACTCTCTAAGCAATATACCTACTTGACGAGCGGCCTCACCTGATATACCCGTATCTACCTCATCAAATATTAGAGTAGGTAATTGCAATGCTTTTGCCGTTAATGATTTAAGCCCAAGCATGATGCGGCTCATTTCACCACCTGAAGCTGCCTTGTATATTGGCGCATACTTACCGCTTTTATTAGCATCTAATAAGAACGTAATAATATCAAACCCATATAGCCCAGGCACTTCACTTTGTGTTATATCCACATTGAACCGAGCATTTGGCATACCCACTAGTGCCAATAGTTCATTCATCTTATCACACAACCCTGACATTACACCTTGCCTGCTTTCCGTCAATCGTTCTCCTTTTTCTCTTAGTTTTTCAAAAAGCTGAGCTACCTCTTTCTCAAGCCCTTCTATTTCATCATCAGCTTTCTGTCCTTTACTTAGCTCATCACTAAGTTTTAGCTGTATATCTATCAACTCATTCGTTGTCTGCACGCCATGCTTCTTCAGTAGTTTATTACCCAAGTCTACCTTATCTCGTAGCTCTTGCATCAACTGTTCATCCAGCAGCACTTTATCGCCTACACTTCCCAGCTCAGCGGCTATATCTTTAAGCTCGATATATGCAGACTCCAACCGTTCATGAAGCTCAGGCACGCCTTCCATTACATCTTGAATACTATCTAACTGTTGAGACAAACGTTTCAGTTCATTGACCAATGGCATATCCCCCTCCTCTAATACAGAGGTCGCTTGCTGTAGCACATTTAAGATTCGCTCTCCATTCTCCAACTGTTTTAGCTGCTGCTCTGCATGCTCTATTTCATCATTCTTAAAAGCAGCCTCTTCTAATTCATTTAACTGAAACTCTTTATAATCTTTCTCAGCTATATTCTGTGCTTGCTCTGCTTTAAGTTTGGTTAGCTTCTGCTTTGCTGCACTATAATCAACGTATATGGCTCTATACTCCTTGAAGAGTGTTCGGTCAGACGCAAGCGCATCTACTATATTTAGTTGAAAATAGTCGTCCTCTAATGATAAATGGTCAAACTGCTGATGTAGATCTACTAATTTTGACGTAAGCGATTCCAGAACATTTAGAGTTACCGGTGTATCATTTACAAAAGCCCTTGACCTTCCGCTTTTACTTATCTCCCTTCTTATGATACATACCTTATCCTCCTCTATATCCTGTTCTTTCAGTAACTCATTAAAGGAAGAATTATCAGTCACATCAAAAAAAGCTTCCACCACACACTTCTCATCTTTATTGATAAGCACAGAAGTATCAGCTCTTACACCTAATATCAAAGAGAATGCACCTAATATGATACTCTTACCCGCACCAGTCTCCCCTGTTATGATATTCAGCTTTGCATCAGGCTCAAATGTTAGCCTGTCTATTATCGCGTAATTATTTACTATAAGTTTCTGTAGCATATTGATACTCGTACGCAAAAATAATTAACTCTATTGCTATTATAACATTTGTACGGAATAGTTATCCCAATAATTACATTTGTAGCATGACAAAGTTTTTTCTGCGGAAGAAAGTAGGTGACAGAATAGTGAATGGACACCCTTGGGTATTTGCTAATGAGCTGGGAGATAGTGACGGAACATATGAACCTGGGGACATTGTGGCAGTACATTCATATAACGGTACGTTCATAGGCAAGGGCTATATTAACCCCAACTCTCAAATACGCATACGTGTACTTACTTACAGGAAAGACGAAGAGATAGATGACACTTTCTTTCTAAAGAAGATAAAAGCTGCATGGCAGTATCGTCAAAAAATAGGCTATACAGAAAATTGCAGGGTTGTATTTGGAGAGTCGGACGGCATACCGGGATTGATAATAGATAAGTACAACGACTATTTCGCTATACAAACAGTAGCTCTTGGTATTGACAAATGGAAAGATGCCATTGTAGCTGCTATAAATACGATATTTTCTCCCAAAGGAATATATGAACGTAACGATGTATCAGTCAGGACACTAGAAGGCTTAGAGCTCAGGTCAGATTTCACATCAGAACCATTTGACACTAATATTATTATCAGCGAGCATGGACTTAAATTTCATGTAGATATTGCTAATGGCCAGAAAACAGGTTTTTTTTTAGACCAACAGGATAACAGAAAACAAATACAGCAAATAGTAAAAGACGCCAACGTTCTTGATGCTTTTTGCTATACAGGAGCTTTTGCAACACATGCAGCACGTTATGGTGCTAAAAACGTACTAGGCTTAGACCTTTCTGAAGATGCTATACATCTAGCTAAAAAAAATGCAACGCTTAATAACATCGAAAATATTTGCAACTTCCAAAACCTCAATGCTTTCGACGTATTAAGAACATGGGCAAAAGAAGGCAGGAGTTACGATGTGGTAATGCTAGACCCTCCACCTATGGCCAAAAGCAGAAACTCAATACAAAAAGCCATTAATGGATATAAGGAAATAAACCTACGAGGGATGCAGCTAGTAAAGTCCGGAGGTTTTTTGGTCACATCATCAAGTACTAATATTATATCTACACAACAGTTTTTAGACATTGTAGCTTCTGCCGCTAGCGATGCTAAAAAGAGAATAAAGCAAGTGAGCTTTCAAACACAGTCACCAGACCATCCTATCGACTGGAGCATACCAACATCTAAATATCTAAAGTTCTTGATAGTACAAGTACAATAAAAAAAGGGAGCCAATAGCTCCCTTAGTATTTTTATATCAGTTGGATATTATAGTTGATTGTAGATCTTAGCATCAGGACCACGGCTAATACCGAAATACTGGTAAGTCTTACGACGATAGCCCTTTCTGAAGTAAGCATCAGTATTACCTTCCTCAGGAATAGTAACCCAATCACGATTCTTAGGGATGTACCAACGATAGATGGTAACAGTGTTAGGACCACGACGAGTTAAAGCATAGAACTGAGTATGCTTGTTAGTATAACCCATTTTGATCATGTAGTTATCGCTGAATTCGTCTTCTGCAACACTTACATAGTCTTTTGTTTCTGGATTAAACCAACTGTTAACTGCAACGCGACCTGAACCCGGATGACGATAAGCTACAAATATCTGAGTCTTATCTTTCCAACCCCAGTTTAACATTTGTCCTTCCTGATATTCACCGTCTGCTACTGTAACGTAATTTTGGTCAACAGGATTATACCAACGATAAATTCTTACTAATTCGTCATCTTGAGCATATCCTAGATTGGTAATCAAAACCGAAGCCAACACTGTTGTAACAAGGATGAAGGTTCTTTTCATAATTGAGTGCTTTTTCTAAATTATTTCCCAAAATACATAAAAAATTTCTTGCCTTGCAAGCTATTCGCCTAAATTTTTTTTTCGTTATATCCGCTCTGCCATCTTTCTTGTTCAAATCCCACTATTGGCGTAGATTTGAGCCCCTTTAATGTCAGCATGTCAGTTAATAATAATAGCATGGCTTTTGATATTATTTATGATATTAGCGGCGCATTTGATGTATAACACCCATCTGCACCACTA
>CAZPDA010000086.1:0-11896 GCA_964585115.1 uncultured Flavipsychrobacter sp. | reverse complement strand
TACTGACAGTGCTCCATCAGCATAAGTATTCATATCCAGATTGAATAATCTGCCTATTACCTTGTTCTTTTTGCCAAGGATAACCTCATTCATTTTCTCTCTGTACTCGTTGAATTCAGCTACTTGTTTATTCATTAGTTTAGAATTAAGTATTCAAATGTAAGTATCAACCTTTGATTTTAACGGATTTTGCAATTACTTTAAACTAATAATCAGATAGATAAACGATACATGTCCAGTTCCATATTTCGTAGAAAGACCGTTAAGCACATTGAAGATGATCTAGCAACAGGTATGTCTGATGCTCATGCACATGGGTTGAAGAAAGTACTCAGTGTTCGAGACCTTACTTTTATGGGCATTGCTGCCATAGTAGGTGCCGGTATATTCTCTACTATTGGTAAGGCTAGTTTTGATGGAGGGCCGGGTATTATATTCCTTTTCATCTTTGTATCCATAGCATGTGGTTTTGCTGCTGTTTGTTATGCCGAGTTTGCCAGTATGGTACCTGTATCAGGTAGTGCCTATACTTACTCCTATGTAGCTTTTGGTGAGCTGCTAGCGTGGATAATAGGGTGGGACCTCCTTATGGAATATGCCATAGGAAATATAGCTGTTGCTATATCTTGGAGTGATTATATGACCACTTTGCTCGAAGGTTTTGGGCTACATATACCCGAATACCTCACTATGGACTACTGGACAGCCCAAGCACAAGGTAGTACTGCAGCACGTGCTGCATGGCTCAATGCACCTATGATAGGGGATATTCGTATCATCTGTGATATTCCTGCATTTCTTATTACGGTTATCATTACTTCAATAATATATGTTGGTATCAAAGAGTCTAAGCGTAGTACCAATGCAATGGTAATACTGAAATTAGCTGTTATTATCCTCGTGATAGTTGCAGGAGCATTTTATGTTAATCCTGAGAACTGGACACCCTTTACGCCTAATGGTACAAAAGGTATACTAGCTGGTACGGCAGCTGTATTCTTCTCCTATATAGGTTTTGATGCTATATCTACTACTGCTGAAGAATGTAAAGACCCTCAACGAGACTTGCCTAAGGCAATGTTCAATGCGCTTATCATCTGTACCATCCTATATATAGTGATAGCACTGATATTAACAGGTATGGTAAACTATACAGAGCTTAACGTGGGTGACCCTTTAGCATATGTATTCCAAGCAAACGGTCTTGATTGGCTGGCAGGTATCGTAGCTGTAAGTGCTGTTATAGCAACAGCTAGTGTATTGCTCGTATTCCAGCTTGGGCAGCCACGTATATGGATGAGCATGAGCCGTGATGGATTGTTACCGCCTATCTTTTCTAGGATACATCCTAAGTTCAAAACACCGTCTTTCTCTACCATACTTACGGGTATAGTAGTAGGTATACCCGCTTTATTCTTAAATCTGGATGTCGTAGTAGACCTTACCAGTGTTGGTACTTTGTTTGCCTTTGTATTGGTATGTGGTGGTATTTTGCGCCTGCAAGAGCAGCGTAAGAAAGAAAAGAAACTAGGCATAAAAAGCACATTGCCTGAAAGCAAATTCAAGACGCCATTCATCAACAGTAAATGGATAATGCCGATACTATTTGTGGTATCTATAGTATTATTTTTGCAATACTATCCGGGTGGGGCAGAGAACTTCTTTTCTGTAGAAGGTAAAGAAGGATGGGAAGCGACAAGAGAGAAAGTACCGTACCTGATATTTGGTGTCATATTCCTTATTACTACAATAATGTCCTTTATCAAAAGCTTTTCACTTATACCTGTATTAGGCTTCTTGAGTTGTAGCTATTTGTTATGTGAGTCAGGCGTATCCAATTGGGAGCGATTCCTGATATGGTTGGTAATAGGACTTGTGGTGTACTTTATATATGGTATGCGCAAAAGTAAACTGAATGAAAAAAGAGCTGTGTAATTACAGCTCTTCCACTTGTTTATTATCGTACTGTTTCCAGTTGATGTCTTTACCCATGGTGCCTTTGAATCGTTTGAAAAAGCTTTCTTGCTCAGTGATAGAAACGAAATTGTCCACTTTAGCAGACGTGGCATCTATTCTCGGGTTTAAATGAGTATATGCAGCTATTGTATCTACTATAAATGGGAGATGATACACAGGAGTTCCAAAACGTTTTTTAGAATATCCCCTTAGCATAAATGCCTGAAATGGGTCTGTTGCTAGCGCTATAGACTTGAACCCTAGCTTTTTAGCTAATAGGTATGAATAATATACATTCTCAGTGCTATGGCGTGCATTGGTATCGAAGAATATCTTATCCTTCGGCACTCCTAATTCTTCTGCATATAAGCCCATAACAACAGACTCTTTATATGGAGAATATACTGCATCGCCTGAAAATATTATGTTTTTGGTCACACCGTTCTTAAATAGAGCATATGCCCAAAGTACCCTTGCCTTCATTAAAGAATCCCAACTTTGACCATCGTAAGGTATACCAGGTACTACTATAGCATCAAATGTTCTATTTTTATTATTTACTTGAGTTAACTGCCTTTGAGGACCTTTGCGTGGTATCATACCACTACAGCCAGAGAGTATGGCTATCAGTATTACTGCTATGCTTATTTGTTTGATATAATTCTTCATAATTACCTATTTTCTATAAGGCATAACAACTGACAAATTAATTTTGTTGCAATGTAAGGTAACCTAATTGTAAAATATGTAACCCCTATAGCACATGAAAAAGGGTAAGTCATTAAGACTCACCCTTCTGTATAAGAATATTGTTTCAAATGAGAGCTAATTAACTGTAATCTTTTACAATATTTTTCAGTTCGTTTAGCTTCATTAGAGCCTCAACAGGTGTCAGAGTGTTAATGTCTGTATCTGTCAATACCTGTTGTATTTGTCTTAGGTCATCAGTAAGCCCATCAAATATGTTAAGCTGAAAGTTCTCTGTTTTTTCTATTCTTTTCACCTTTTGAGAAGTACTATCTGTACTCTCATGTTTCTCTTCGAGCAGCGCTAATATCTCATCCGCTCGTCCTAATAGTGATGGTGGCATACCTGCCATACGTGCTACCTGTATACCAAAGCTATGTCTGCTACCACCTTCTGCCAGCTTTCTTAGGAATATCACCTTATTACCTGTTTCCTTATGGGTTATGTGGTAATTCTTCACCCTATCTAGCTGATGCTCTAGTTCATTAAGTTCGTGGTAGTGTGTAGCAAAGAGTGTTTTAGGTTTGGTCTCATTATTATGTAGATGCTCTACGATAGACCATGCTATGGATATACCATCGTAAGTACTGGTACCTCTACCTATCTCATCAAGTAGAATAAGGCTACGGTCACTGATGTTATTAATGATACTCGCCGTCTCATTCATCTCTACCATAAAGGTACTTTCACCACCACTGAGGTTGTCAGATGCACCTACGCGGGTAAATATCTTATCTGTTAACCCTATAGTTGCAGCGTCTGCCGGAACAAAGCTACCCATATGTGCCATAAGCGTAATGATAGCTGTTTGGCGAAGTAGGGCAGACTTACCACTCATATTAGGACCTGTAAGAATAATAACCTGCTGGTCTTCTTTATTCAAGGTTAGGTCATTAGCTACATAGCTTTCTCCCGGTGGTAGTCGTTGCTCTATAACGGGGTGACGACCTTGTTTTATTTCAAGATCTGCATTTTTAGTTATTTCAGGTCTTTTGTAATTGTATTGTTTAGCATTGTGAGCAAAGCACAATAAGCAATCAAGCTGGGCAACTATCTGTGCATTCACCTGAATAGTAGCAATAAATGGTTCTATATCCGTAAGTAATGCTTGGTATAGTTGGTTCTCTATAGCTAATATTTTCTCTTCAGCACCTAGTATCTTTTCTTCATACTCTTTTAGCTCTTGAGTGATGTATCGCTCTGCGTTAGTAAGGGTTTGTTTTCTTACCCATTCTTCAGGCACTTTATCTTTATGTGCATTGGTAACTTCAAGATAGTAACCAAAAACATTGTTGAAAGCTATCTTTAGAGACGGTATTCCGGTCTTTTCAGATTCTCTTTTCTGTATGTCTATCAAGTACTGCTTACCGCTACGCGATATTTTACGTAGGTCGTCCAACTCTTCAGATACACCATCGTTTATCATTCCGCCTTTAGCAGTCTGTGCAGGCGCATCTTCTATAATAATGGTCTTTATTTTCTCCTGAAGGTCTGATAGTGGTTGTAATGTTTGTGTAAGTTGAGTTAGCGGTTCAAATCCAGAAGTCTCAGTAAGACTTTTTACTTCCTCCATAAAATGCAAGCTCTTTGCCAGCTGCATCACTTCACGAGGGTTAGCCTTTTTAAGCGGTATCTTACCTATTAGCCTTTCTACATCACCTACTTGCTTTAGTAGGTTGGTAGTCTCATGGTTCAGGTCTTGCTCTTTAATGAAGTAGCTTACTAATTCTAACCTTTGGTTGATACGATGTATGTCAAACAATGGAAATATCAGCCACCTTTTCAATAAACGTGCACCCATAGGCGTACGTGTATTATCAATAGCTTGAAGTAGGCAGGCTCCGTTCTCGTCTGTACTATGTACCAGTTCTAGGTTACGAATGGTAAACCTGTCCATCCACAAGAACTCATCAGCAACAATCCGTTGTATAGAGTTCAGGTGTTGCAGGTTAGAGTGCTCTGTGTCTTTTAGGTAGTGTAGGGCAGCACCAGCAGCAATAGTAGCTGCTTTCATGTCCTCTATACCATATCCTTTAAGTGACTGTGTTTGGAAATGCTCTAACAGTGCATCATAAGTATATTGCTCTTGAAATACCCACTCATCTAATAAGAAGGTATAAACACGAGTATCAAAGTTTTCTCTAAATTTCTTTTGATGAGCTTTAGATAGAATGACCTCTGATGGTTGGAAGCTTTGTATCAGCTTATCCATATACTCCATACTACCTTGTGCCGTATAGAATTCTCCGGTACTGATATCCAAGAATGCAACGCCACAATAAGGCTCATTAAGATATAGAGCTGCCAAGAAGTTATTGGTCTTATTCTCTAGTAGCTTATCATTGGTGGCTACACCGGGCGTAACTAACTCCGTTACACCACGTTTCACGATACCTTTTACAGACTTAGGATCTTCTAGCTGGTCGCATATGGCAACGCGATAACCTGCTTTTACCAGTTTGTGCAAATAGGTATCCATAGCATGGTGCGGAAAACCTGCTAGTTCTACCGCAGATGCCGAACCATTTGAACGTTTGGTAAGTGTGATACCTAGCACTCTTGATGCTATCAAAGCATCCTCTCCGAATGTTTCATAAAAGTCCCCTACACGAAATAGCAATACGGCATCCGGATATTTACTTTTTATCTCCCGATGCTGCTTCATGAGCGGGGTCTCCGTACTCTTCTTAGCTTTTTTAGTCTTAGCCATGCGACAACAAACCTAATAAAAATCAGGGTTTAGGCTTAATAAGAAAGTCTTTTGAAAATGAAATATTATAACCACCTTTCTTCCAAGCAATATCTTGCCATTCTGATGTTACAATTATCTTCTTATTTTCTTTACCTCCACTTACTTCAAGTGGCAGTTTAAATTCAGTCACTACATTGGTTAAGCGATAATGCAAACGTTTATCCTTCACATACCATTCTAGTTCAGGTATATCAGCAGTGCGTAGGTATTGGTTGAAG
Organism: uncultured Flavipsychrobacter sp.; assembly: GCA_964585115.1. Taxonomy (GTDB): domain Bacteria; phylum Bacteroidota; class Bacteroidia; order Chitinophagales; family Chitinophagaceae; genus UBA5543. The sequence continues at coordinate 6,223 of CAZPDA010000086.1, read as the reverse complement.
AATGGTTGTAACTTAAGACCTGTTTTCTCCATAATGTATTCTTCTACCTGTGCACTGGTTACCATTTGATGGTGGAAATCCTTATTCAGACCTCTTAATAAGGCTCTGAATTTAGTGTCATCATCCATCATTACCCTTATCATGTGTACAATAGCTGCACCTTTATCATACTGGTCGGTAGAGCCGCCTTCATGTACTCCATAAGTGCCTATGATTGGTTTATCATTTCTTATATTCTGTTTCCACTGGCCATGTACATATTCATAAGCTTTCTTCTTACCGTAGGCACATTCCACAAATAGAGCCTCTGTATAGGTAGTAAAGCCTTCGTGCAACCAGTTGTCTGCAATATCTTTTGCTGTAATATTATTACCAAACCACTCATGTCCGCTTTCATGTATGATGATAAAGTCGAACATAGATCCAATACCAGTACCGCTACGGTCCATACCTCTATAGCCATTCTTGTATTCATTGCCATAGGCAATAGCACTCTGGTGCTCCATACCAAGGTGGGGTGCTTCTACAAGTTTGTAGCCATCTTCATAAAAAGGATAGGGCCCCATCCAGTACTCAAAACAGTGTAGCATGTCTTTAGCTATTTTGAACTGCTTTTTTGCTTTCCTCTCATTCTGCTCTAATACATAGTAGCTAAGGTCTAACTTGCCATTCTCACCCATAAGCGTATCCGTCCATGAGACATAATTACCTGCGTAGAAAGTTGCGTTATAGGTATTTATCGGGTTCTTTACTCCCCATACAGTTTTGCATTGGTCTCCATCACAGCTATAGCTTATTTGCCTTCCATTGCTCACATAGGTAAGCCCTTTCTTATGTAAGAATTCTATTTCCATGCCATTATCAGGCTCATCACCTTGATAGTCTTTACATGGCCACCAACTACTAGCTCCTAATCCTTGACACGCTACTGAATACCAAGGCTTCCCATCGCTATCTTTGGTCCAGATAAAACCGCCTTGCCAAGGTGGCATTTTTGCAATTCTTGGCTTACCGTGATAGTACACGGTTATTTGATACTCTTTACCTTTTTCAGCAATAATAGACCTTGTGTTTATCCACCATACATTCCCGTCACGCTTAATGCCAAGGCGCTGACCATTGTATAAGACCCTATCTATCATCATAGAGTCTTGCAGGTCTATCTGCATAGAGCCTGTATTTTGTGGGTCAGCCACTTTATATGTGATAGTATTGAACCCACTAATGCTACTATCGTTAGGGTTGATACCTACTGTTAGCTCATACTTTTGTACATCCCACCAGCTTCTGCCATAGCCGTTGCTACCTCTCAGTGAGTCTTGAGGCGAGTATAAGACCTCAATGTCAAATATCATTATTGCATTCTCAGGTATCTTGTTCGGGTCCGGGCTGTTCTTGCCATATGCAAGCCTAGATGGTATATACAATGTTGCTTTAGTGCCTTTGTTCAGTAGTTCTACACCTTCGTCCCAGCCTTTAATGACGTGCCCCATACCAAGTATGAAGGTAAAAGGCTCTACATGCATAAATGATGGGTCTATATTTGAGTCGAATACTTTACCATCAATTGTTTTACCTGTGTAGTTTACAGTAACCTTATCACCTTTATTAACGGCATCACCTTCTCCTACACGGTCTATTGTATAGTAAAGGCCAGAGGCTGTTTTCCTTGGTGTAATGTTATTGGTCTTGAAGTATTCTATCAGTTTCTTATCATCTATTTCAGCTTGCTTTTTTTGCTGATCCTCTAGCTCCTTTTTCATTTGAGCCATAGGCTTTACAGACACTAATACTACACGATATTCAAGTTTTTGTCCTACACCTTGTTTCATGTAAGACAGTTTTGGAGAACCCGATTTTATGAGGTCGTCTACAGGGATATAAATATGTGCACTATCTCCGGGGGTAAGTGCCATGATACCTTCTGTAAGGTCTCCCTTATAACTTGGTTTCATCAGCTGAAAGGTTACTGCCTTATCATTGTTCAACTCTCTACTATCATATAGTACACTATCGCCAAGGGTAGACTTTAGATGCATGGTGACATAGTCTCCAACTTTAGGATGTTGGTCACCAGGCTTGTCTATGATAAGTCTATATTCTAAACCACCGGATGTCTTTTTAACATCCGGTGATTGTGCAAATGTATTTGCTGAAAAAAGTACTTGTAATATAACTAGAGAAAGTATTGCCTTATACGTCACAGTTTTGTTTTTGTACTTCTATTATTTTTTAATGTCTAAAAGCTCTACATCAAATATCAATATAGAGTTCGGTGGTATTGCCGGTGTTGGACTTTGTGCTCCATATGCCAAATAAGATGGAATATAGAAAACAGCTTTAGCACCTTTGTTTAGAAGCAAAAGACCTTCATCCCAACCTTTAATAACACGACCTGTAGCTACAGGGAATGTAAGTGGCTCTACATGCTGAAACTGAGGGTCTAGGTTAGAATCAAACACTTTTCCGTCTAGAGTTTTTCCTGTGTAGTTTACAGACACGGTTTGTCCTTTTTCAGGCATTGGTCCTGTACCCTGTTCTTTGATCTCATAATATAGACCAGATGAAGTTTTTTGGGCCTTTATTTTGTTTTTAGCAAAGTACTCTGTAAGCTTCTTTTCGTCAATAGTACTTTGTGCAGCATCTTTAGCTTGCTGCTCTTTCTTTAACTGTTCTTCTGTTTTTACAGAAATAAGCTTTATTCGATATATGATCCTTTTACCTGAATCCATCCATGGTTGTAACGTTTGGCCAGCAGCTTTAACAGAGTCTACTAACACTCTGAATACAGCACTATCACCTGCAGTCAACATCATGATACCTTCTGCAAGGTCTCCGTTGAAAGATGGCTCTTCTAATTTGAATTGTGCGGGTTTCCCTTTTTGTAAGCTACGAGAGTCAAAAATTACACTATCATTATGGTCAACTGTTTCGATGTGTAATTCTACGTAATCTCCGGCATTAGGAGTTTGTTTCCCACGATGGTCTTCTACCATCATATACTCAAGACCTCTTGGTGTTGTTTGGAATTGAGGATTTTTAATTCTTTTAACGCTAGAGCAAGATAATGCAAGTACTGAAAGTGTAGTAATTGCAGTTATCGACTTTATATGTTTCATTTAGGATATTATTTAATGGATATTATTAGTTTGAAGGAGGAGTAGTTACATCTAGTATTTCTACATCAAATATTAGGTTAGCATTCGGTGGTATTCTATCACCACTACCCATGGCTCCATATCCTAGTGCTGATGGTATGTACAGACGTGCTTTAGTACCTTTCTTCAGCATTTGAAGTCCGTCATCCCAACCTTTTATTACTTGACCTTGACCAACTACTAATTGGAATGGATCAGTATGTCCAAATGATGGATCTACATTTGAATCAAATTTAGTACCATCCATAAGCATACCTGTATACTTTACAGAAGCAAATTGTCCAGGTTGGATGTTATCACCACTACCTGCTTTCTGAATTGTATAATAAACACCCGATGCAGTTTTCTTAGGTTTGATGTTATTCTTAGCAAAATAGTCTTGAAGAGATTTGTCATCATCACCAATTTGGATAGCATTCATTGAGTCCATAACTCGCTTCATCGAATCCATTTTTCTCTTCTGATCAGCTTCAAAATCAGCTTTAGACTGAATAGATACTAATCTAACTTCATAGGTAATTGTATCTGTATCTTTTACCCAAGAATCAAATTGCTGATACTTTTTCATCGTATCTACAGGAGTATAGAAAATTGCACTATCACCCTCTGTTAGTAGTTTGAAACCATATGTAAAGTATGCTTTATAAGGCACTTCATTCATAACATAAGGGAACGGACCGCCATCACCTACTTCATATGAGTTGGTCACAACGCTATCTCCGATCGTTATTTTAGCATGAAATTGTAGATAATCACCTACCTGCGGGTATACGTCACCAGGTTTGTCTTCTATTATTCTATACATCAAACCATCTTCTGTCACCTTCATTTCGGCTCCTTGGTTGTTACAAGATGTTGTAAGTAGGGATAATCCTCCAGCTATTGCAATAAATGCACCTATTTTCTTCATTTTTTGTGTTTATAAATTAATGTGGGTGAATATCGGATAAAATTTTCTTAAATCGTTCAACTGTTTCTACAAATGTGGTAGTCGTTCTACCTCCTGACGCATTAAAGTGACCACCTCCATTAAAGTGTTCCCTAGCAAATGTACTAACGTCAAAGTCTCCCTTACTTCTTAATGATAGCTTTATTTCTTCTCCACGCTCTGTTATCATTACGGCAAAACGTATACCTTCAATACTAAGAGGGTAGTGAACCAGTCCTTCAAGGTCGCCAGAGCTTACATCAAATAGTTTCAGGTCTTTTTTTGATAGTGCGACCAGTCCTGTTTTATATTCAGGTATTATCTCCATTTTCTCTAATAAAACATATCCTAAGAACTGCAAACGTTTTTGCGACCATGTATCATAAACAGCTTCATGTATTTTACTATGTTCTAGCCCTTTATTTTTCAGGTCTGCTATCATAGTATGTACATCAGCACTTGTTACCGGGAAACGGAAAGACCCTGTGTCGGTCATTGTACCAGTGTAGATACATGTGGCTATATCTTTAGTTATTAGCTTATTATCTCCACAGAGATTTATATAGTCATATACCATCTCACAAGTACTACTCTTAGCGGGTATACTCATACCATAGTCCCAAACATCATCAGGTAACAAGTGATGGTCTATTAGTATTTTAGGTTGAGTAGCGTTAGCAAGTGCAGATTCCAACTTGCCAGTACGACTATAGTTGTTAAAGTCTAAACAGAATATAATATCAGCGTCATTAAGGGCTTTTTCTACTACTTTTTGTTCAGCCTCATAGTTGTATAAGTGTTCAACTCCAGGCATCCACATCAAAAACTCAGGCAGCTCGCTTGGTGATACTGATGTTACGCTATGACCTTTAGCTGAAAGGTAATGGTGCAACGCAAGCATACTGCCTATGGCATCTCCATCAGGCTTGTGATGGGTAGTAATAAAAACCTTTTGAGGATACTGTAATAAAGAGGAAGCTTCTTCTATCGAACGCATTGTGATACCGTACTCTAATGTTAAGGAGCAAATGTAAGCATGATTAATTATCTATCCACATCAGTGCGGGATAAATAGTAAATATACCTTACTTTTGCGCCGTTATTCAAATCGTATAAAACAATAATACTTATGTCTAATCGTACATTTACGATGATCAAGCCGGATGCTGTTAAAGCCGGTAACATTGGCAATATCCTTCAGATGATCAATGCCGCAGGTTTTAGAATAGTAGCTATGAAGTATACTATGCTTACTGAAACTCAAGCAGCTAAGTTCTATGAAGTACACAAAGAGCGTCCATTTTATGGCGAGCTTACAAGCTTCATGAGCAGTGGTCCTATAGTTGCAGCTATACTTGAGAAAGATAATGCTGTTGCTGATTTCCGTACTTTGATAGGTGCTACTAACCCTGCTGAGGCTGCTGAAGGTACTATCCGTAAAAAGTATGCTGCATCAGTAGGTGAGAATGCCGTACATGGCTCAGACAGCGATGAGAATGCTGGCATAGAAGGTTCTTTCTTCTTTAGCGAAGTTGAGCGTTTCTAAGTATTAGATAGATATTTTAATAAGACTTTAGCCCTACAAATAGTAGGGCTTTTTTAATACCTTAGTATTCTCACATCATGCAGAATATCAACGCTATACTATCTAGTACTGACCATAGAACATGGAGCTATCCTACTAAGAATTGGCTTTGGTATCAGGAGTGGAATGATGCTATATTTCTACATTACAAAGTTGACTATGACCTCCTTAGAGAACTGGTACCTCAAAGACTACAGATAGAAACATTTGAAGACGACCCCTGGATATCTATTGTACTATTTAAGATGGACCGTATTAGACCTAGAAGCCTGCCTGCGGTATATCCCATTTCATTTTTCAATGAAGTTAATATCAGAACTTATGTAAGTATTGAAGATAAATCTGGAGTATACTTTTTAGATATCATAGCTGATAATAGAATTTCTTGCTTTCTAGCAAAACAGTTTTCAGATCTGCCATACAGATATCAAAGAATAGGTAGAGATAATCATTCATTTAACTCTAATGATATTGGTTTTAGCTACAAGGTGGGGGACTATATTGACCATAAGTCTCAAAGGGATATTTGGTTAACAGAGCGCTATTGTCTAT
>CAZPDA010000085.1:0-11897 GCA_964585115.1 uncultured Flavipsychrobacter sp. | reverse complement strand
ATAATAATAAGTATGATATCCCTGATGAGCGTATTTATACCGGATTTACTAGTGTAGGTAACCATACGTTGGTTGATAAGATGAATATACCATACAACGTTATTACAGACGTACCTACAGGTATGCGTTTCATCCTGAATAATAATGTAGGACCTAATGTGCCTTCAGACGAAGCATGTGGACCATACACCTCAGGAGAAACAGAAGACTTCATCGTTATCTTCCGCCGTAAGTTCCCTACTTCAGTAGGAACAGTTGGTACATTAGATGGATTTGGAGTATATCCAAACCCTACTACTGGTAAATTCTATGTTCAGTTCAATACTCCTTCTAAGCTGAATGAGGTGAAAGTGAATATTACGAATGTTACTGGTCAGCAAGTATTCCAGCAGGTGTATAATCACAATGGTGGTAGCTTCAACCAAGAGTTGAATTTAACTAACCAGCCAAGTGGTGTGTACTTTGTAGAGCTACATGCAGATGGTCAGAAACTACTGCGTAAATTGGTTATAGAATAATCAATACAGACATAAAACTTCAACGGGCAACCATTGGTTGCCCGTTTTTTTTTGCATAACATTAGGGTAATAAATAAGTGCTAATCATAATATAGAATTAGTTCGGAAAAAATCAAGTACTATTTATGTGAAGTTTGAGTAATAATGGGAGAATACACTGTAAATCAGTATGTAAGGGGTCTTTCCTTCTTTTTCCACAAATAGTTGAATACTTCTTTTTACGGTAATCAGGGTTTTAAATACTTTCGCTTCTATACAACTCATCTAACAATAACATTCTTTTATAACATCAAAATATTTACCCATGGCTGCAACCAAAAATAAGGCAAATGGTAAAGGGCTATCCTTCTCTCGTCACTACACAAAAGAAGGAGTAGAAGCCTATGATATGTTCGATTACGACTATCGCTCATCTATTATCCGTAACCCTAACGGGGAGAAGGTATTTGAGATGACCGATGTAGAGGTGCCGAAGCATTGGTCGCAAATAGCTACAGATATATTAGCTCAAAAATATTTTCGTAAAGCAGGTGTTCCTCAAAAAGATGGTTCACTTGGTCACGAAACTTCAATAAAGCAAGTGGCGCATCGCCTTGCAGACTGTTGGAAAACTTGGGGTAAGAAGTATGGATACTTTGCGTCTGCAAAAGATGCCCAAGTGTTCTACGACGAGCTGGTATACGCAATACTTAATCAAAGCTGTGCGCCAAACTCACCTCAGTGGTTCAATACAGGGCTACACAATACTTATGGTATTGAAGGTAAAGCTCAAGGGCACTACTATGTAGACCCTACTAAAATAAAATTAGAGCGTTCTAAGAATGCATACGAGCGTCCGCAGCCACACGCTTGTTTCATCTTAAGTGTTGATGATGACTTGGTAAACGATGGCGGTATCATGGATCTATGGGTGCGCGAAGCGCGTATCTTCAAATATGGTTCTGGTGTTGGTACTAACTATTCAAACATCCGCGCTGAAGGTGAAAAGCTAAGTGGTGGTGGAACTTCTAGCGGTTTAATGAGCTTCTTGAAGATAGGTGACCGTGCAGCAGGTGCTATCAAGAGTGGCGGTACTACACGCCGTGCAGCTAAAATGGTGTGTCTTGATCTTGACCACCCTGAGATAGTAGACTTTATAGACTGGAAAGTAGAAGAAGAGAAGAAAGTAGCAGCACTTATTGCAGCTGGTTATGCATCAGACTACGAAGGCGAAGCGTATCGCACTGTTTCCGGTCAAAACTCTAACAACTCTGTACGTGTACCGAATGAGTTCTTCCGTCGTCTTACCAACAACGAAGAATGGGAAATGACAGCACGCTCTGACGGTAGCGTTATGAAGAGAATGCCGGCTAAAGCACTTTGGGAAAAGATAGCATACTCGGCTTGGCGTTGTGCTGACCCTGGTACGCAGTATGATACTACTATTAACGAGTGGCATACTTGCCCTGAAGGTGGTCCTATCCGCGCGTCTAACCCATGTTCTGAGTACATGTTCTTAGACAATACAGCATGTAACCTAGCTTCATTGAACTTACGTCGCTTCTTTAACGAAGATACCAGCAAATTCGATGTTGAAGGTTTTGAATATATGGTTCGCCTATGGACGGTAGTTCTTGAGATATCTGTTCTTATGGCTCAGTTCCCGTCTCCTGAGGTTGCTCAGCTTAGCTACGACTATCGTACTCTAGGTCTTGGTTATGCAAACCTTGGCTCAATGTTAATGGTTAGCGGTATACCTTATGATAGTGAAGAAGCACGTGCTATAGGTGGTGCTATCACCGCTATTATGAATGGTGTTGCCTACCGCACATCTGCAGAGATGGCAGAAAGCTTAGGTGCATTTGCTCGTTTTGAAGAGAATCGTGAGCATATGCTACGTGTAATGCGCAACCACCGTGCTGCGGCATACGACGCTGCTGATGCATACGAAGGGCTAGAGACTAAACCAATGGGTATCAATGCTAAGTATTGCCCTGACTATCTATTGACCTCTGCTACCAAAGCGTGGGATGAGGCTGTACAGATGGGTGAGAAGCATGGCTACCGCAATGCACAAGCAACGGTTATTGCCCCTACAGGTACTATCGGTCTTGTAATGGACTGTGATACTACAGGTATAGAGCCGGACTTTGCTTTGGTCAAGTTCAAGAAATTATCCGGTGGTGGTTACTTCAAGATCATCAACCAGTCAATACCATTAGCGCTTAAAAATCTTAAATATACTGATGCGCAGATAGATGCGATCGTAAAATATGCTAAGGGACATGCATCATTTGCAGGTGCTCCTTATATCAATCACCAAACGCTAAGTGAGAAAGGCTTCATAGGTGAAGAGCTGAAAAAGCTTGATGCTGCTGTAGAAAGCGCATTCGAGATAGGTTTTGTATTCAATGCGTATAGCCTTGGCGAAGATTGCTTGAAGCGTCTTGGATTTACTTCTGAGCAGTACTTCGACCCTGAGTTCAACCTACTGAATGAGTTAGGCTTCTCTGATGAGGAGATAGATGCAGCGAACGATTATGTATGTGGTACAATGACAGTAGAAGGTGCTCCACACCTTAAAGAAGAGCATTTACCAATATTCGACTGTGCTAACAAGTGCGGTAAGAAAGGTGAGCGTTACATCCATGCTCATGGTCACATCCGTATGATGGCAGCTACACAGCCATTCATTAGTGGTGCAATATCTAAGACCATCAACCTACCGAATGAGGCTACGGTTGAGGAGATACAAGATTGCTACTTCCTTAGCTGGCAGTTAGGTATCAAAGCTTGTGCGCTTTATCGCGATGGCTCTAAGCTTAGCCAGCCATTGAGCAACAAGAGCGACTCTAAGAAGAAAAAGAAAGACGAAAAGGCAGAAAGCACAGAAGAAGCTTCAGCAGAAGATAGCCAAATAGTGGACATGGGTAAGCTGACCATTGAGGAGCTATTGGAAGAGGTGAACAAGCGCGTACAAGAAAGCCCTGATACACAGCTTAAGCGTGAGCTTAGCCGAATAGTAGAGCGTAAGCAGCTACCATCTAAACGTAGAGGATATACTTATAAAGCAAAAGTAGGCGGACAACAGATATTCGTACGTACGGGTGAATATAAAGATGGTACACTAGGCGAGATATTTGTGGATATGGCGAAAGAAGGTGCTACTATGCGTAGCTTGATGAACAGCTTTGCTATAGCAGTATCTGTAGGTCTTCAATATGGTGTTCCTTTAGAGGAGTATGTAGACAAGTTTACATTCACTCGTTTCGACCCTTCTGGTGTGGTAGACCACCCGAATATCAAGCGTGCTACATCTGTATTAGACTTCATGTTCCGTATGCTGGCATATGAATACTTAGACCGTACTGATCTGGTACACGTGCTAGACCCTGAGCGCATGTCTAATGACGAAGATGAAGGAACACAAGAGCTATCTCAAGTAAGAGTAACCGCTCCTAAGTCTTCAAAACCTGCAGAGAAATCAACTGCTCCTAAGGCTATGAAGGTGTCTGCAAGCAAGGAAGAAGATGTAAAGAAAATGATGGGAACCAGTGCTGATGCTCCTGCATGTAAGAACTGTGGTAACATCACCCTACGCAACGGTACTTGTTATATGTGCCCTAACTGTGGTACTACTACCGGTTGCAGCTAAAATTGTCTTTGTTGATTCTTATTTATATAGCGACAACAATAAAGCCTCCTCTATATAGAGGAGGCTTTTACAATTTATAGTATGAAAGAACCGCGTTTATTTTTTTATGAATTGTTTGGTTGTGCTACCCTCTTGGTTACGTACTTCTAATATATAGTTGCCGCTAGGGAGGTCTGCTACAGGTATTTGTTGATTATAGTGTAGGGTAGCTGCCGCTGCAGTTTGGCGTACCAACTGTCCTTGCATGTTATATATAGCAATTACAAAGTCTTGTTCCTTTTGCCATACAACGTCTATAGTTACGAAAGTAGATGCAGGCACAGGATATAAATTAATGGCTGCATTACTACTATTAACAGTACTAGGTACTGATGTTGTATTCTGCTTGTAGTGGTAAGTTATTATTGTGTCATTTTCCCTATACTTCCAAACGTTTGTATTGCCATCCCAGTATTGCAGGTCTTTATGAGTATACATGTTGTTTGCATTGTGCACATATAGTGTTTTACTCATGTTGTTATATGTGTTATTAGTGCTGTTATAGTTTTGCATAAGTATCATCTCTTTTGTGCCGGATACAGAATTGTAAGCGTAGGTTGTTTTATATCCACCGTTATACCACACATTACTTTGCTGTGCAGCATTAATGGTTTCCGTTTCTACCAACTGGTTGCTAGTGTTGTACTTAGATATATTTTTCTTTGTCTTTGTATATGTACCATTAGAGTAAGAATAGATCTCTTCAGTTACATCATTACCGCTATATATGTAGCGGGTGACTCCTGCTAGTGAGTTTGGCGGGGTGGTGCTTGGCAAAAGCAATTCTATACTATCGAGTATTCCTGCTGTATAATAATACTGTTCGGTCTTCAGAAGTGTTGAAGTTTGAGTACTGATACTCCATGTGTAGTACTCTACTTTGTCTATTAAATTGTTAGCGTAAGTATATACATGGCTAGGCCCTGCTTTTAGCCATTGGCTGGTAGCCTGATCCCATGTGAATTGATATTTAGCTAAATATTGCCCCGAGCTATTATATGCTATCGAATCCCTATACCTATTCACCCAGCTATAACTGTTAGGGCTACTGTTGTATTGTTTTACCAGTTCTATTAGGTTATTGTTAGCGTCGTAGCTAAACAATTGGCGAGATGGATAGTCATTTATTCCTCCATACTGTTGAATGATAATGTTGTTGTTATTATCATAGCTTCTGTGATGTTCAGTATAGAAAATGAACCAATTGGAAGTGTTGCTTCTGCTTTTTGAGGAGTCAAACAAAAAAGGTTGAGTCTCGATACCTCCGGGAGTATTGAGTACCAGTGGAGGCATTGCAACACCTGAGCGCCCATTTGAGTAGAAAATATCTATACTGTCTAGGGTTTGTACAGTTCCACCGCCATTATAGTTCTTGATGTCAATGGTAGCATAGTCTACCATATATGGGGTTTGAGCATTGCCTTGGAGTGATAGTGCTAATAAGCAGCTGAAAACAAGGGTAGGGTTAAGAGTCATAATTAATTGTTTTATAGGTTGTAAGTATAGACTATGAAATAGTATGATTGGTTGGAAGCTAATTCCTGTAGGAATATTTGTGTGTGTTATTTTTACGTATATTTGCTATAGTAATGGATGTAATACGTTACGGACATATCTATGGCTAATTTGTTCTTGTTTGTTTCCGTTGTTCTCACTCAGAACATTTATAAGTCACTTACTGTTAGTTATTTATCACATAATTGTTCTTGTTTTGCCCCACCCTTTGTCGGGAACAAACCGAAACAATTTTAACTACAGGTAATATGAAATGGACATTATTCTGTAACAGAGGTCATACTTTTGATCAATAAAATATCCGGCTATAGGTTACGCTCAATGCTAAATAACAGACAAACAATACACAAAATGAGAAGAACGGCTATATTGGCCTTTGCCATATTATCTTTATTTGCCTGCAATGATGACAACTCCGTTGCTGATGGTACAGATACTACAGCAGACTCAACACAGACCACTCACGACGACCTGAATGTGAATGGCTATTATAAGCGCTATGTAGGCACAATAGCGGATGTGGCTGTGGTATTGAACCTGATAAAGAGTGATGACTCCTATAGAGGAACATACTACTACAAGAAAGTAGGTACTGTGCTGAATGTATACGGGTTTGACAAGCCGGATAGTACAGGTGCTATAATACTTGGTGAGAATGCACCTACAGAAAGGGATGAAGAAGCAGAGGGGAACAAATGGTCGGTGGTCATATCAGATAGTACTATTCAAGGAAAGTGGTATAGTGAGGATAAAACGACAGTATATGATGTAGACCTGAAGGAAGACATGACAGGAGCAACTGAATTGGCAATAGTGTCTACTAGAGATAGTATGCGCTATAAAGATAGTATGCCTTCTCCGTCAGCTACTTGCCGTTTACAATACATTATTCCTGCTAGCAAAGATGATAAGGCTGCATACTTAGAAGGTGCTATGAAGGGTATACTGGCTTGTAAAGAACATACAGAAGGGTTTGGTAAATGCATGGATGCCAAGAGGCAAGAATATTACAGCACTTATAAAGCAGACCTGAAAGATGTAGAAGACCAAGGCTTGCTGGATGGTTCTTATTCTTACAACTTTGCTTGGGTAGAGAATCAAGATGTATACTATAATATGGACGAGTGGCTTTGCCTCTGTGTGGTAGACTGGAGCTACACTGGTGGTGCTCATGGCAACTACTCCAGCCAGTTCTACTGTATAGATGTGCAAGGGCAAAAGCAATGGAACCTAAAAGATATTATAGCTGATACTGTAAATATCATTCCACTGATAGAAAAGAACGTACGCAAGCAGTTCAATATACAGCCAAGGCAGGCATTGAATAGTCGTTTGTTTGTAGATGAGATGTATGCTACCAACAACTTCTTCATTACAGATAAGGGAATAACATTCGTATACACCAGCTATGAGATAGCATCTTATGCTGATGGAGAGGTGAGTGTATTCATTCCTTTCGATAAAATAACTAACCTGCTGACACCTGCGTTTAAAACACGTATGGGTATGACGAAAACAGCAAAAGCTATATAATATGGATGCTGCAACACTGGAAGAGTTAAAATATCCGATAGGCAAGTTCGACTATAGTGAGCCATATTCTGAAGAGAAGGTAAATGGCTGGATAGATGCTATTGAAGCATTACCCAGTTGGTTGGATATATGCATAGAAAATCTAGATGCTCAGCAGCTAGATACGCCATACCGTCCTGATGGGTGGACTATTAACCAAGTGTTTCACCATATAGCAGATAGCCATATGAATGGTGTTCAGAGGCTGAAACTGGCACTAACGGAATATAACCCTACTATTATCCCTTACAACGAGAAATTGTGGGCAGAGCTGCCTGATGTGAGTCATACGCCTGTGAATATATCTATAACGATGGTACATGCATTGCATAGAAGATGGGGACAGCTTTTACGGAACTTGAAGCCTGAAGATTGGAAACGTACTTACTACCACCCCGCTGATGACAGAACGGTACCCATATGGCAGTCTACAGGTGTGTATGCATGGCATGGCAGGCACCATATGGAGCAGGTACGCAGGCTGAGAGAGCGTATGGGATGGTAAGGAAAAGTGATATTTATTATTTCTATAGACTAGATAAAGGTGTTTTCGCAATTGCGATGTACTTTTAAAAACCTAAACACGAATGTTATGCTAGAAGGAATGCAACACTTACACAATTTCATGCGCTGGTTGGTCATCTTGTTCGCAGTATGGACATTGATAAAAATGGCCGGAGGTATGAGTGGTAACAAAACTTTTACTAAAGGAGATAAGCGTCCTGCTTTGTTCCTAATGATAAGTGTTGACATTCAACTACTGCTAGGTCTATACCTATACATCAAAAAAGGATGGCTAAAGGTATTGACAGGTGGTGGACTGGATATGGGTGATAAGGTTATCCGTTTCTGGACCATAGAGCACATAGTAGGTATGCTGGTTGGTATCATACTGATACACATTGGCTATAGCACCGTTAAAAAAGATATTGCAGATAAGACCAAATTCAAGAAAGTATTCTGGTTCGTCTTCATCGGTCTTATATTAATATTGGCTACTATCCCTTGGCCTTTCAGAGGAGAGGTAGCAAGAGGACTATTCCCGGGAATGTCTTAACCTATGCTAAGAAAGCTATTACAGCCTTTTTATACAACATGGGTCATAGGTACTTTCTTGTGTAGCCTGCTCATAGCGTTCCCTTTCTTCCTGATAATAGGTGTAAGGGACAAGCCTTGGGCGAGGCGCGCAATATGGAATATCTGTCATTATTGGGCAAAGGGATGGCTATTTATCATAGGCATGCCCTTAACAACAAGTGGCCATCGCCCTAAAGATGATAAGTATGTATATGTAGGCAACCATATCTCGTATATGGATACGGTAGACATCTATGCTGCTATTCCTTACTACTTTCGTACACTGGCAAAGAAGGAGATGGCAAAGATTCCCATATTCGGCTTTGTATACAAGCAACTGACCATATTGGTTGACCGTAGTAGCGACCGTAGTCGCACACGTAGTATGCGCCTGATGTGGCGTTTGCTAAAGAATGAGTGTAATATTTGTGTATTCCCTGAAGGCACTTTCAATGAAACAGAAGAGCCGCTAAAGGAGTTCTACAACGGAGCGTTCAAGCTGGCAATAAATACACAGCAGCCTATACTGCCATTTGTACTACTGGATACGGTGAATAGGTGGCACTACAGTGCTTGGTGGAAGCTAAGCCCGGGTAGGAATAGAGTGGTATTTCTAGAGCCTGTATCCGTAGAAGGGATGACCCTGGGCGACCTGAATACGCTGAAAAACAAGGTTCATACCCTAATGGCAGAGGCATTGCAACAACATCAAAACAAGGCTAAAGGATAAATTCATAAATAGCAGTTACCTTTGCGCAAATTTTCTAATAACAAATGGCACTAAAAGTAGGTATCGTAGGTCTTCCTAATGTAGGTAAATCAACATTGTTCAACGCGGTGAGCAATAATGCTAAAGCACAGGCATCAAACTATCGCTTCTGTACGATAGAGCCGAACGTAGGTTTGGTAGATGTACCTGATGAGCGTATTGATAAACTGGCAGAGCTGGTATCGCCTGAGCGTGTATTGCCTACTACTATAGAGTTTGTAGACATAGCAGGACTGGTAAAAGGAGCGAGTAAAGGTGAAGGGCTTGGCAATAAGTTCTTGGCCAATATACGTGAGGTAGACGCTATTGTGCATGTTATCCGCTGCTTTGAAGATGAGAACGTACTAAGAGAAGAAGGTGAGATAAACCCTGTAGGTGATAAAGAGATAATAGATACGGAGCTACAGCTAAAAGACCTTGACAGCATAGATAAGAAGATACAGCGTGTACAGAAGATAGCTAAGAACGACCCTAAGGCTAAGCGTGTACATGAGATACTATTGAAATGCCAAGAACACCTGTCTGAAGGGAAGAACATGCGCGGCATGGATATGGACGAGGAAGTGCAGGAAGCAGTAGCAGATCTGTTTTTACTAACGCAGAAGCCAGTACTGTATGTTGCTAACGTAGACGAAGCATCTATACTAACGGGTAACAAATTCTCTGAAGCACTAAGCAAAGTGGCTGAGGAAGAAGGTGCTGAGGTTATCGTAATGAATAATACCATAGAAGCACAGATATCTGAGATGGATACTGATGAGGATAAAGAACTGTTCCTTAGTGAGTATGGCCTTACAGAGCCGGGTCTTAACCGTTTGATAAGAGCTGCATACAAACTATTAAATCTGATCACTTACTTCACCGCTGGTGTGCAAGAGGTGCGTGCATGGACCATACATGTAGGTTGGAAAGCACCACAAGCCGCAGGTGTTATCCATACTGATTTTGAGAAAGGCTTTATTAAAGCTGAGACCATTGCTTATGACGACTACGTGGAATATGGTAGCGAGGCAGCATGTAAAGAGAATGGTAAGCTAAGAATAGAAGGTAAGGAGTATGTGGTGAAAGACGGAGACGTAATGCACTTCCGTTTCAATGTATAATATATCTGCTACTTGAATGTAGTGGCCAGCCCTGTACGGAAGGCGTATATAACAAGACCGGTACGAGACTTAAGGTTTAGTTTTGAGAATAGATTATCTCTGTATCCGTCTACCGTACGGTGGCTTACTCCCATCTTTTCAGCTATTTGCTTATAGGTCATTTCAGAGCAGCATAGCTTTAAGAAGTCCAGCTCTTTTTCGCTAAAGATCACATCGTCATCATCATCTGGCTTTTTCGCACTTTTTAGTACTTCATTGGTTACCACATCAGAGTCGTAAACGCCTGTATTATGTACGCTGCGTATGGCCTTGCGTAGTTCGTCAGGTTCTATATCCTTCAGCACATAGCTATGCGCACCGCAGTGGAACATCTTTATGATGATCTGTTCATCATCATACATGGATAGTGCTAGTATCTTAGTTTTGGGATAATTATTAGCAATGATCTTGGTAGCGTCGTAGCCATTCATTACAGGCATATTGATGTCTACAATGCAGACATCAGGTTTCCCGTTTGCGGGTAGTTGCCCAACCTTTTCTATTAACTCCTTGCCGTTCTTTGCCTGAAAAAGTAACTCGATGTCTTTGTATCCTGATAATATCTGAGCGAGTCCTTTCCTAAATAGCGCATGATCGTCGGCAATGGCTACTTTAATCTTTTTATTCATCCGTTACAGGTATAATAAGGTATATCGTTGTGCCTGTATCTTTCTTTGATGATATGCTAAGGCTACCACCTAGTAGTTGGGCTCGGTTGTGCATGTTGTTTAGCCCTATACCAGCGTCTTCATGGTCGCCGTCTCCTTCAAAACCTATACCGTCATCACCAATACTTACAGAAAATTTATTCTCTTCGTAAACAGCTTCTATCTTAATGTTTTCAGCTGCTGCGTGTTTCACTACATTAGCTACAGCTTCTTGTACTATACGAAAGATCAGTAGCTCTTTTTCCTCTCCTAATGGGTATGTATCACCCTTAGTATCAAAAGTACAATTAATTTCCTTTGCAGTAGAAACATACCCCAGTTCTTTTTCTATACTGGGTATAAGCCCTGCCTTTAATATATAAGAACCATTAAGTGTATGGCTTATAGTGCGTAGGTCGGCAATGGCTTGGGTAAGGTGGTCTTTACTTTCGTCAGCATATCTGCGTAGTTTTTCGTCCTCTGTTTTGCTGGCTATGTTGTGCATGTTCAGCTTGGCAAAGCTCAGTACAGGCCCTATGTTATCGTGTATCTCTTCAGAAAGGTTGCGGGATGTTTGCTCCTGTACCTCCAGCTGTATCTTCAGCACCTCTTTGCTGAACTTATGCTGCAGCTCTTGTTTTTCTAATATATGACGGATCTGTTTGCGCTTTTGTACTATAATATATAGGATAATAAAAAAGGCAAACAGTGTAAACAGTAAAGAACCGAAAATGAACGTTATGATCGTATTAGTTTCAGTCAACTTGGCTCATTTTCCTGTAATTAAAGAATAAAATCCCGAAACTTAAATAGGTAAGGGTACTAACTAGTATTGTTACATAATACGGCAAGTCAGAAATACTCTCTTTTGAATACATTAAATAAACACCAACAAGCCAATGAAATAGTGTAAAGCTCCAATAAACAAGTAATATAGAAGTTGTCCAAAACTGTAGTGGTAGCTTCTTTAAGTAAGTGTCTCTT
>CAZPDA010000084.1:0-11924 GCA_964585115.1 uncultured Flavipsychrobacter sp. | reverse complement strand
GAGTATCATAATGATTGCGCTATTGCAGAAATGGCAAGTTATGGCAACCCTCCGGTTTCGTGGACACATGAGGCGGGCTTATACTTTGCACCTCATTATAAATTTTTGTTAGGTGGCAGTGCAGAGCAAAAAACATTTTGGGTAAGGGTGATACAAGCTGTTTTGATGATGTTACTTAATGTACTAGGAATAATAGGTTATAGGAAAATAAAGGGCAAAGTAGATATTTATGATTACTCCTTGGGTTATTTGTATCTATCTATGCTACTATTTTACATGTTTAGCCCACTAACATATAGGTACTACTTCCTGCCATTGCTTATGATGTCTGCCGTTATGGTTGCAAGTACATGTATTAACATCTACAGAAAACAGTAATTCATTAGTCTTCATTATATGACCATACTTTTAAATTATCAATGGTTGTGCTTTTATCACTTTCCCCATTCCAATAAAATATTATGATGCTATCAAATGGTTCTTTGGGAATGGGGCAGTCTAGATATATCTCTTTTGTATCGTAATTTTCCAGATACCTGTGGATTCTCAATATCCGCTCTTGAACAGTATTGCCAGCTTTAGTAAACCTAACTACTAATTGTATCATTCGCCAAGCTTCATACTCTTTTATATCAGTATGGTAGGTTGCAGATGTTCGTATCCATTCTTTATTTTCTTTATTATAAAAATTGAATGCAAACTCTGGAGATGATGAATGAGCTTCTACAAGTAAGGCATTGCTACTATCTAGGCTAGTGCTAACATTACTGTCTATGGTTTCAAAGCAATTTTGGTATATGAGTGTTTTATCTTTTAATATGCCTGTATATGCCTCTTTTGTATCTCTTAATTTGTATACCTCTTTATCAACATGAAACCTTCCTATTACATTCCAATAAAATGCTTTGGTCATACCTCCTGTTGAATCATATAACCCTTCTCCTTTGTGTGCATTGTATGTAAACCATATATTGATATATGTAAAGAACAAGATGAAAGGTGCTAAGAGCCATTTGATGACCTTAGTGTATTGCAGGCGTTCTATCAAAGTTGCAAAAGGTATGAGAATGACCGGATAGCTCTGTATCATAGCTCTTCCTCCACTTCCTCCATACCACCATATATCCCACGCAGATGTGATATAGAGGCTAAGAAAGAAGAATAAAAGTACTATTACTTTGTTCTTCCCATATTTTAAGAACGGTATCAAACCTAAAAAAGAGAATAAAAGTAGTGGTGTATACATTAGCCAACCACTTCGTGTACTGAACATGTAGCTTTTAAAGTGTGGGTCTAGCCAAGAAAATCCTTTTTCCTCATAGCTGTACACTAGTGGCTCGCCAGTAACATATAGCCAGTAAGCTATTTGTATACTGCCCACAGCAATAATAATAATAGAGGTTATTAGCACTTGCTTGTATTGACTAGTCAGGTACTTTAGCTGCTTTTTGATAGCACTTATTGAGATTCCTTCCATACCCCATAGTAGCGGTATGAGTAATGCTATTAATTCTGTAGGGCGAATTAATGCTATTAGTCCAATGAGTATCCCAATACGGATACTGTATTTATAGCTGGGACTATTGTAAAAGTTGTAAGTATTGAGCAGTAGTAGTGCATAGAGTGTAAATAACCAGTTGTGGCTTAATCCTGTTTCTATTGCAGCATAGTTCAGGTAGTTAGTGCCAACTACTATTAGCAGTAGCATTATTGAAACGGTCTTATCAGAGAACCATTTTAGTAGCAGCTTTCTGTAGTACCACAACCCTATTAATGCCATTAGCACCCCACCTATCTGTATCGCAAGCTGGTAGGGTATAGAAAAGCCGTCTGCCGGATACCCCAGAGGTTTGGCTGTTAAGTGCGCAACAGTGAAGAAAGGTAGATACATGACCGCCATCCCTGAGCTATATACGTTTACCCAGTTGCCACTTACATGCTTGAAGGATTGCATCCTTTCGGGGGTAGGGTCGTATTTATCTATAATACTATCTGCAAATTCCTGTTTCTTAAGGTCTTTATAAATAAATGTGGCAGGGAGATACCAGTAATAGCCACTTACATCCCATGCAATGGTTGCTTCAGTACGCTCAGCATTCCATTTAGGGTAGAATATGAAAGATGTATAAAGGAGTATGAGGCAGGATAATATATAGGTGACCTTAGATAGCATATTTTGTACTGATAGTGTTATAAAAGTAATAAACCCACTCAATATTGAGTGGGTTTAATTCAGTTGTAATACTTTAAAGCTTATTCAAAAGGTACTTTTACCACTTTCGCTTTCACAGATTTGTTACGTATCATAACATTTACTTCTGTGCCTTCCGTAGCTAATTCTTTAGCTACATAACCAAGACCAATTGCTTTGCCAAGGCTTGGAGACTGAGTGCCCGATGTGATATAACCGATCTCATTACCTTCATTATCCTGTAGTTTGTAGTTATGACGAGGTATACCCTTGTCTACCATCTCAATACCTACAAGTTTGCGCTTAATGCCTTCAGCTTTCTGTTCTACAAATATGCTCTTAGATGAAAAGTCGCTTTCTTTTTTAAGCTTAGTGATCCATCCAAGGCCAGCTTCTAATGGAGAGGTAGTGTCATCAATATCGTTGCCATACAGGCAGAATCCCATTTCAAGACGTAGTGTATCTCTAGCACCAAGACCGATCGGCTTCATCCCTTTTGATGCACCTACTTTGAATACCGCATCCCATATCTTCTCTCCGGCACCATCTTCATCTTCAAAATAGATCTCAACACCACCTGATCCCGTATAACCTGTAGCACTTACCAATACATTCTCTACACCTGCGAAAGTGCCTTTTACGAATGTATAGTACTTAAGGTTTACAAGGTCCATATCGGTAAGCTCTTGCATGCACTCTACAGCTTTGGGTCCTTGTACGGCTAGTAGCCCAGTCTTGTCAGAGATGTTGTGCATCTCTACATCTTTGGTGTTATGCTGCTGTATCCATGCCCAGTCTTTCTCTATGTTAGAGGCATTTACTACAAGCATATATACTTTATTCTGCTCTATGCAGTATACTAAAAGGTCGTCTACTATACCACCTTTATCGTTAGGCATACAAGAGTACTGAGCTTTACCGTCAGTAAGCTTGCTGGCATCATTGCTGCTTATTCTTTGAATAAGGTCAAGAGCATTCTCTCCTTTCAATATAAACTCACCCATGTGGCTAACATCGAAGACACCTACGCTCTTTCTCACAGTAGCATGCTCGTCATTTATACCGCTATAAGAAATAGGCATGTTGTAACCCGCAAATTCGGCCATCTTTGCACCGAGTTCAATGTGTTTATTTGTAAATGGAGTATTTTTCATATTAGATATTTAATGCGGGCAAAGATAGTTAAATGATCATGGAAACTTAGAAATTGTTTCCTTTTGTTCTCTAAAACAATAAAGCGTTTTGGGAACAAAAATGAGAACAACTTAGTCATTATTATCTATTGCAAAAATACAACTTTTTAATCGTTTTGTTATGGGTGAATATGTAGCACATTTAAAGAAAGATAAAAAGCTGATCCCTTTATTAGAAGAACGTGAGCCTTTTAAACTTGATAAAAAGAGAAATGTGTGCTTGATGCTTTGCAAGTCGGTCATCAGTCAGCAATTATCTACTAAAGTGGCCAGTGTTATTTACGCTCGCTTTCTAGATCTGTTGGGAACAAAACAGCCTAAGGCAGAACAAATAGCGGGAACAACTATAGAGCAATTGAGGAGTGTGGGGCTCTCAAATGCTAAGGCTACTTATATCCGGAATATAGCCAACTATGCTATAGAGAACAATATGACGGATACAGAGTTATATAAAATGGCAGATGATGAGGTGATGGCTTTTTTGCTACCCATAAAGGGGGTGGGTAAGTGGACAGTAGAGATGCAGCTAATGTTCACGCTTGGTAGAGAGGATGTCTTTGCCGTGGATGACCTAGGCATTCAGCAAGCTATGGCAAGGTTATATGGCTTGGATATGTCGGATAAAAAGAAGCTAAAAGAAAGGATGCTTAAGATATCATCGAAGTGGAGTCCCTATAGAACATATGCCTGCTTACATCTTTGGCATTGGAAGGATAATAATTAGACAAAATATTGCTACATTATCAGAAGTAGTACTACCGTATTTTTGTAACTATATATGGATCATTTACCTGATTTAATTAAGGACCTTGGGTTGATACTGATCGTAGCGACAGTAACAACACTTCTATTCAAGAAATTGAAGCAGCCTGTGGTCTTAGGCTATATTCTTGCTGGCTTGATAGTAGGGCCAAAGTTCCCTTTGTTCCCCAACATTAGTGATATAGCTAACATTAAGATATGGGCAGAGATAGGGGTTATTATCCTGCTTTTTGCTCTGGGTCTTGAGTTTAGCTTCAAGAAGCTAATGCGTGTAGGAGGGGCGGCAGGTGTGACCGGACTAGTAGAAGTGCCTGCAATGTTGGGTATAGGTTTTGTATTAGGGCGTATGCTGGGTTGGCCTTTTATGGATTGTTTGTTCTTAGGAGGTATATTATCCATTGCCTCTACTACTATTATCATCAGGGCTTTTGATGAGCTTGGCGTAAAAGGTAAGAAGTATGCCAGCTTGGTGTTTGGCGTGCTTGTGGTGGAAGATATAGTAGCCATAATACTTATGGTCTTACTATCTACCATTTCTGTTAGTCAGCAATTTGCAGGTACGGAGATGTTGTTGTCTATTGTTAAGCTGGTCTTCTTCCTGTTACTATGGTTCATAGGTGGTATATTCTTTATCCCTTCACTACTGAATAAGATCCAAAAACACCTCAATGATGAGACCTTGTTGATACTGGCACTAGGTCTTTGTCTTGCTATGGTGATATTGGCGTCTAAAGCAGGGTTTTCGCCAGCATTGGGTGCGTTCATCATGGGGTCTATATTAGCAGAGACGCTACAAGGCATCAGAATAGAGCATATCATTATACCAATAAAAGACCTGTTCGGGGCGGTATTCTTTGTATCTGTAGGCATGCTTATAGATCCTATTGTACTGGTAGACTATGCCCTGCCTATATTGATCATTACGGTAGTGTTCGTTGTGTTCAAAACTTTGCACGTAATGATAGGAGCTATTCTTTCAGGGCAGACCTTACATACTTCATTGCATGCAGGTATGAGTATGGCACAGATAGGGGAGTTCTCTTTTATCATTGCCACATTAGGTGTTACGCTGAACGTAACCAGTAACTTTCTGTACCCCATAGCCGTGGCAGTATCGGCGTTAACCACCTTCTCTACCCCATATATGATAAAGGCAGCAGATCCGCTTTATTACAAACTGGAGAAAATACTGCCTGCCAGTTGGCAAAAGGCTTTGGTAAGATATAGTACTGGTGCACAGACCATTAATAAAGCCGGCAATTGGCAGCAGGTGATACGTTCATTCCTATTATTGTGTATCTCATTTAGCATAGTGGTAGCAGGTATCATTGTTCTGTTCAAGAATTATGTACAACCGCTATTGGCAGAGCACATATATAACGAGCCGGCGGTAGCTATCATTACAGCAGCTACCTGTACACTCACTATTAGCCCGTTCCTTTGGGGATTGGTCATGAGGAATATACAACCAGCATCCGTAGCTGTACTTTGGGCCAATAAACGTTATCAAGGTCCGTTGATCATACTGAGGGTTTTGCGTGTAGTGGTGGCTATGGTGCTATTTGGGTCTTTGCTGTTAAGCTTCTTCCAAGTGTATATAGCTGTGCTGTTGATGGCGATCATTTCTACCATATCGTTCTTCAACTATAAGCGTATCCACCATTATTACTTAAGGTTAGAGGAGCGTTTCTTCTTCAACTTCAACCATAAGGATATAGTAGAGCAACAAACAAGTGGTAAAGAGTTAGCTCCTTGGGATGCGCACATGGTAGAGTTTACTCTACCGCAGGGCTCTGCGCTAATGGGTAAGAGTCTGCAAGAGATAGCTGCAAGAGAGAAGTGCGGTGTGAATATTGCTATGATCATGAGGGGTGACAAGTTCGCCATATCTGCACCAGGTAAGAATGACAGGGTATACCCAGGCGATAAACTATATGTAATAGGTACGGATGAGCAGATAGATAGCTTTAATGAATACATACAACCCGATGTTGATAATATAAGCGGTAGCGATAAGATACAAGAGATGGTACTTAGGAGGTTTGATGTGGCTAATAAAACCTCTTATGCAGGTATGACCATACGAGAGAGTGGTTTACGAGAACGTACGCGTGGACTGATAGTAGGTATAGAGCGTGGAGGGCGTAGGATATTGAATCCGTCCTCAAATGATGTGATAGAAGTAGGCGACCACTTATGGATAGTGGGAGACGAGGAGCAACTGAAGAAATTGCTAAAAGACGAAAAAAGCCACTCATAGAGTGGCTTTAGTGTTTAATATTCTTGATAGACCTATTTTGATGATATCATGTGGTGTACATTGTCCCAAAGCGTTATTCTGCTCTGTAATGCCTTTTTCACTTCTTCGGTACATTCCTGCCACTTCTGTTCATCATCGCCACATAGTTCAGCGGTCATCTCATATGCTAAGTGAGAATGGTGGTCTCCATCCACTTCTATATGACGCTCTAAGTAGTATTTAAGTATGTCTATTTTACCCGGGTTGTTTTGACTAAGTTCTTTAACTATGGTCAGAAACATATCAGGTATCAGGTCTTCTCTGCCAAAGGTGAATGTTGCGGCTATAGCATGTATAGAGCTGCCATTTATCACATCAAATGTATTATTGACGAATAGGCTGGCAGCATCAGGCGTATTGCTACTGTTTAGTGCTTCTGTAAGAGCTGCGTTATTAGAGAGCCTGTTGATGAAGTGTAATGTAGGCTGTGTGTTACACTCTGCTTGCTGCATAGCTTTAAGGTATAGCTCAAAGTGGCTCATTCTTACACCCAGTTCGTCTACGTCACTTTCTTCACCGGTAACTATCTCATTGATCAGATAGCGAGTTTTAGGGTTGCCTACAGGTAGCCACGGCAGGGATACGCAGGTCAGCTTTACTTGTAGCGCTTTCAGTAGGCTCATAAAATCCCATACGGCATATACATGATGCTCCATGAAGCACTTTAGATCTTCAACAGTTTTTATAGAAGTATAAAGCGGGTGGTTTACCAGTTGCTCCCTTAATGGCTGGATGTCTGCTTTTAGTTTGGCTATTTGCTTATTCATCTCTAGTGGTTAAGTCGTCTCTATTTATCGCGTGGCAAAAATACAGAAGAAAATCGCCTGATGTTGTTATGAAATACTGATAGAGCAATATATACGCAAAAAATAAGCCTCGCGGTCTGCGAGGCTTAAAATATTATAGTGAACATTTTGCAATTAAGCTCCTTGCATCACCTTAGGTGCTGCATTGCGGATCTCTTCGCTAGCTTCGTCTGCAAACTGTGCAAAGTTCTCAATGAATAGTTTTGCTAGTTCGTTAGCTTTCTTATCGTAAGCCTCTTTGTCAGACCATGTCTCACGAGGGTTCAGTACCTCATTAGGAACATTAGGACAAGTTTGAGGAATACTTACACCAAAAACGTTGTGTTGCTTATACTCTACATTGTCAAGTTCGCCATTCATAGCAGCAGTGATCATTGCACGAGTATACTTAAGGCTCATACGGCTACCTACACCGTAAGGACCACCATTCCAACCAGTGTTGATCAACCATACGTTCACGTCTTTGTGCTCGTCCAGCTTCTTACCAAGTAGCTCAGCATACTTAGCAGGGTGTAGTGGAAGGAATACACGACCGAAACAAGCAGAGAATGTTGTTTGCGGCTCAGTGATACCAACCTCTGTACCTGCAACCTTAGCAGTATAACCACTGATGAAATGGTACATAGCCTGTCCTGTGTTCAGCTTGCTGATCGGAGGTAGGATACCGAATGCATCACAAGTAAGGAAGAAGATGTTCTTAGGATCTCCACCATATGATGGTTGCTTAACGTTTGGTATGTTGTGTATCGGGTATGCAGCACGAGTATTCTCTGTGATGCTACCGTCAGTATAATCTACTTCGTTAGT
Organism: uncultured Flavipsychrobacter sp.; assembly: GCA_964585115.1. Taxonomy (GTDB): domain Bacteria; phylum Bacteroidota; class Bacteroidia; order Chitinophagales; family Chitinophagaceae; genus UBA5543. The sequence continues at coordinate 3,866 of CAZPDA010000084.1, read as the reverse complement.
GCCGTCTTTGAAAACGATGTTCTCAAGAAGGGCTTCGTGCTTGATAGCTTTGAATATCTGAGGTTCTTTCTCTTCGCTCAGGTCGATAACTTTTGCGTAGCAACCACCCTCAAAGTTGAATACTGAACCATCAGCCCATCCGTGCTCATCGTCACCTATCAGTGAACGGTTAACATCAGCACTTAGGGTAGTTTTACCCGTACCAGATAGACCGAAGAATAGTGCAACATCACCTTCTTTACCTTCGTTAGCAGAGCAGTGCATGCTTAGTACATTGTGCTCGTGCGGTAATAAGAAGTTAAGAACGCCGAAGATACCTTTCTTCATCTCACCTGTATAAGCAGAACCGCCTATTAAGATGATCTTACGGGTGAAGTTTACAATTGTAAAGTTGCCTTGGCGAGTACCATCTACTTCAGGATCTGCCTGAAAGCTAGGTGCTTGAAGTATCAACCAGTCAGGCTCTTGAGTATCTACTTCCTCAGCAGTTGGGCGTAAGAAAAGGTCGTTACAGAAAAGGTTAGCCCAAGGAGTTTCGTTAACGACACGTATATTAAGTCTGTATTTAGGGTCTGCACAAGCGTATGCATCACGCACCCATACATCTTTGCCTTCTAGGTATGCACAAACTTTGTTGTAAAGCTTGTCAAAAACATCAGCTGAAATAGGATTGTTGATGCTACCCCAGTCTACACTATTCTCAGTGTATTCATCTTTTACTGTGAATTTGTCTTTAGGAGAACGTCCGGTGAATTTTCCGGTACTAACGCTTAGTGCACCAGTGTTGTTCAAAACACCTTGTCCTAAGTCTAATGTTTTTTGTACTAATTCGTCGGGAGTAAGATTCCAATATGCCGTAGCTACATTAAGCCCTATGTCTGCTAAATTAGCATTAGGGTTCTTCTTACCATATTCCTGCATATAAGTGTTTTTTGAATAATGAGACGGCAAAAATACTATTTAATATTTTTTAGGCACATTAATTTTGACATTAGTTTGCCACAGACGTGTATATATAATATATGTTAATGCAAGTGTTTTTGCCTTAATATATATAGGGTGCGGCTTATGGTTAATTAGTAATTAATGATCGGCCGTGTATAATTTATTGAGTATCACAAAGAAATTTACACTAGACCGACAATCATTAAAGATAAATTGTAAAAGGAACTTTTTTATGAAGTAGAAACGAGTATCTTTGCGCAAAATTAGCGATCGTATATAGCAGATCGTTATAATATTTTAACGAGTTTTTGATATAATTTTTGGGCAGACTAATGAGTTTGAGACGCATCTTTTCCTTGGTAGCATTGACTTTCGCTTTGGGCGGAGTTTTTAACCCCGTGTTAGCACAGCATGGCGATCATGGTACTACAGAAGCTACACATGACCATGCAGATGGACATGGCGACAAAAAAGAAGAAGGCATTAAGATGTCTGATCTTATTTTTGGTCACGTATCTGATGCACATAGCTGGCACTTTTTTGATCTTGGTGAGACGGCTGTAAGTATGCCTTTGCCAGTTATCATATATCATCCTGAAAATGGGCTTGATGTATTCTCATCATCAAAATTTGAGCACGGACATGCTAGCTATAATGGCTATAGTGTACACTTCACAGGTATGAAAGAGGTAATAACCTCAGCAGATGGTGCTAAGATCTATGATCTGTCTATTACTAAGAACGTTCTTTCAATGATGATATCAGTAGTGTTGCTATTGGTTATCATGCTGAACGTGGCTAAGAAGTATAAGAAGAATGGTGTAATGACAGCTCCTAGTGGTTTCCAAAATGCACTAGAGCCGGTAATTACTTTTATACGTGATGAAGTAGCTAAGCCGAATATTGGCAAACTGCACATGCGCTATATGCCTTTATTATTAACGGTATTCTTCTTTATCTGGATAAACAACCTTCTAGGTCTACTACCGGGTGGAGCAAACTTTACAGGTAATATCGCAGTAACAGGATGTCTTGCATTGATCGCATTCATCGTTATTGTATTTAGCGGTAACAAGCATTTCTGGGGTCACTTGTTTAACCCTCCGGGTGTTCCATTGGGCGTGAAATTCCTATTAGTTCCTATCGAGCTTATATCATTGTTTATTAAGCCTACGGCACTTATGATACGTTTGTTTGCTAACATGCTAGCAGGTCACATCGTAATATTGAGTGTTGTGTCTATAATATTCATCTTCGGAGCAATGAGTGTAGGTGCAGGTGCTGGTTTCAGTATCGTATCTCTGGCGTTCGCAATATTCATGTTCATGCTAGAGCTACTGGTTGCTGCTATCCAAGCATTTATCTTCGTTAACCTGACAGCGGTATTTGTCGGTCAGTCGGTTGAAGATCCACACCATGATCATGAAGAAGGTCAAGATTATCACATCTCTGAAAATGAGATCATAGCTTAGTTTTTTAATTAAAATCCATATATAACATGTCGTTATTAAACACAATTATGTTAGATGCAAGTAGCGCTGGTCTTGGTGCTATCGGTGCTGGTATTGCTGCTCTAGGTGCAGGTCTTGGTATCGGTCAGATTGGTAAAGGTGCTGTTGAGGCAGTATCTCGCCAACCAGAAGCTGCAGGTGACATTCGTTCGAACATGATCCTTACAGCTGCATTCGTAGAGGGTGTTGCCCTTTTCGGTGTAATCGCAGGTGTATTGGCTATCTTCGCGTAAGCTTAGGTATTCGAACAAACTGTTTTTGATCTGCACCTGAAGCATAGGGCCTAAGGTGCAGATTAATTATCTCTAAGTTAAATGAAGAAAATAGTATATAAATAACAAAGTATGGAGTTGTTAACCCCGGAATTCGGTTTATTCTTTTGGACGCTATTAGCGTTCCTTATAGTGTTCTTTATCCTTCGTAAGTTTGCGTGGAAGCCGATCTTGAAATCTTTAGGTGAGCGTGAGACAGGTATAGCCGAGTCTATAGCTGCTGCAGAGAAAGTAAAGCAGGAAATGGCTGACATCAAGAGTGAGAACGAGCAACTGCTTATCAAAGCACGTGAAGAAAGAACTCAGATCATTAAAGAAGCAAAAGAAGAAAGTGACAGCATTATCAACAAGGCTAAGAATGATACAAAAGCCATTGCTGATAAAATGATCGCTGATGCACAGCAACAGATCCAACAGCAAAAAATGGCAGCACTTACTGAAGTGAAGAATGAGATAGGTAAACTATCTTTGGATGTAGCGGAGAAAGTATTACGTAAGCAGTTGTCTTCAGCTGAAGCTCAGAACGAGTATGCACACATGCTTGCTGACGAAATCAAATTGAATTAATTAATAAGTAGAGATCAGAGCAATATGCAAAATCCACGTCTTGCTTCACGTTACGCAAAATCGCTGCTAGACCTTGCTGTAGAACAGAACAATGTAGAAGATACATTGAAAGATATACAGCTGCTAGTAAGCTTGTGTGAGCAGAGCAAAGATTTCACTAATGTTCTTCGTAGCCCGGTGATCAAAAGTGATAAGAAGCAAAGTATCATAGATGCAGTTGTAGGTAATAACCTGCACCAGCTATCTCAGGCGTTCATCAAACTTTTGGTCAATAAAGGTCGTGAGGCTAACTTGCCGGAGATAGCAAGTTCGTTTGTAGAGCAATACAAACAACTGAAAAATATCAAGACCGTCAAGATCACTACTGCAGTGCCTGCGGACGATAAGGTGAAGGATGCTGTACGTAATAAGATACAAGCAGCTCATCCGGATGCATTGATCGAGCTTGAAGAGTCAGTTAACCCTGAGATACTTGGTGGCTTGATGGTACAAATGGATGATATCATGTTCGATTTCAGTATTCGTCGTGACCTTAACGATGTAAGAAGCCAGTTCATGAAGAACATATATG
>CAZPDA010000083.1:0-11957 GCA_964585115.1 uncultured Flavipsychrobacter sp. | reverse complement strand
TTGTATTAAGAACAAATACCATTAATAAATCTAACTCACTTGTACCAAATAGTATCTATTTACCAAGCTTCTTGATAAATAAACAAGCTAAGGAACAACAGCAGGTAGCAAGTTTAGACCTTGTAACAGTTTCTCTTAACAGTGTAGATGATGCGGGAATTACTGTAACTGAGGCAGAGATGTTGGATTATATGAAAAAGCATAAAGCTTTGTATACAGTAGACCAGCCCTCTCGAAGTATTGAGTATATTTCTTTCGATGTAGCACCTAAAAGTCGTGATACTGCTAGGGCACTAGATCCGCTTTATACTTTAAAAGATGATTTCGCATCAGTTGACACTTCAAAGGTTGAAGCATTTGTAAATAGAAACAGTGATAAGAAATATCCTTCTGCTTTTACCATGAAGAAGTCATTCATGTCTGCTTTTTCAGATTCTATTTTCTCATTGTCAACAGGCTCTGTATACGGTCCTTATTTTGAGGATGGTTATTATAAGCTAACCAAGGTTATAGATAGGAATAGATTTCCTGATTCTGTAAAATGTAGACACATACTTGTTACTACTTTTGACAGAGGTAATCAAACATTACCGGATAGTGTAGCTAAGAAAAGAATTGATAGTGTAGTTGCAGCTATCAATGCAGGTGCAAATTTCGATACAATGGTTCAGAGATATTCTGACGATCAAGGTAGTAAAGAAACCGGAGGTGTATATACTTTTGAGTTTAGTAATAGACAAACTATATCAAAAGAATTCCAAGAGTTTATTTTTGAAGAAGGTAAAGACGGTCAATCTAAAGTAGTAAAAGTTGCTAATCAAGCATACGCTGGTTATCACTATATTGAGATAATTAAACAAAGCGGTTTTGAAACTGCTATAAAGACTACGACTATAGGTAAACAACTATACCCAGATGGTCAAACAGAAAATGAGATTTATAATGCTGCTTCAGAATTTGCAGTAAATAATAATACCGCGTCAAAATTTGATGAGGCTGTAAAAACAGATTTCCAAGCAAGAAAAAGAGTAGCACAGGATATTAAGAAAGATGATTTTATGCTTCCGGGTCTTGGTTCTGCAAGAGACCTTATCCAATGGGCATATAGTGCTAAGGTTGGCGATGTATCTACTGTTATTCAGTTGAAGGGTAAATACGTAGTAGCAAAAGTAAGTGGTGTTCAGAATAAAGGGCTTGCAAAGATCACTCCTGACAATCGCAACTCTATAGAAGGGCTTGTACGAAGAGAAAAGATGTTGAAACTGGTTAAAGATAAATATAGTAACATGACATCTATAGACCAGATAGCTAAAGCTGCAAACGCACAAATAAGAAGTGCTGATTCATTCACTGCAGCATCTGCATTTATCGGTGAGCTAGGCTACGAGCCAAAAGTTGCGGGTTATGCTTTTTATGATGGATTTAAGAAAGGGGCTGTTTCCCCTGGTATTTTAGGTCAGGGTGGTGTTTTCTACCTTTCTCTTAAAGACAGATCTACTAAAGACGCACCTATTGATAGCGCTATGCTGAACCAGCAAAAGATGATGATGCAAGGACAGCTACAAAACCAACTGAATCCTAGAATTACTGAATTGCTTAAGAAAAAGGCATCTGTTGAGTACAACGTAGAAAACTTCTAATATCAATTAAGCTTAACTAACTATAAGTAAAAAGCGACTGTATCTTACAGTCGCTTTTTTCATAACAATAAGAACTGTTAGTATTTTTGCAATATGAGTGAGATAGTAAACAAGGTGGCACAAAGCGGTATCATTACGCTAGATTTATCTGAATATATACCGGTAGAAGAAAATGTGAAGGAGTTTGACTTGAAACCATATTTGTTCAGAGAGATGATATTGCGTGAGAAAGACTTTCGTGCATCTATGAAAGAGCTGGACTGGTCTGAGTTTCAGAATAAATATGTCGCGCTCTTCTCTTCTGTAGATGCTATTATACCTATGTGGGCATATATGTTGGTAACGTCTTACTTGCAAGAAGTAGGTGCTAAAACATATTTTGGTTCCACTACAGAATTAATAAAAAATCAACTGGCAGAGAACATCAGCAAAATAGACGTGGCTGAATACGAAGACAAGCGTGTAGTGCTAAAAGGCTGTGGAGATAAGTCGGTGCCGGAGATGGCATATATAGCCGCTACCGAAAAGCTGAAACCAGTGGTTAAGTCACTAATGTACGGAGAGCCTTGCTCTACAGTGCCTATCTATAAAAAGCCGATGGCTAAAAAGTGATCTTATATAACTAATAATTTAGAAGCTATTATCTCTGATAGCTGAAAGGAATCACCCTCACTATTTCTTACCAATAGGCTATTGTCAAAAGGCATACGCTCGGTAATGTGTATCATAGTGCCAATTTTCAGGTTGAAGCGTGCTAATTGTTTCAAAAAATCAGAAGAGGCATCTTTTACAGCTACCACTTTACAGTTTTGCTCTGTATCTATTTCGCTAAGTGGTACAGCTGTAGAGTTAGGTAGTTTGCCATTAGCATCAGGTATAGGATCACCATGTGGGTCAAATTCAGGATGCCCTAAAAATTCGTCTAAACGGTCTATCAACTTTTGAGAACGAATATGCTCCAACTGCTCTGCTACTTCATGCACCTCGTCCCAATTGAAATTCAATTTTTTGCTTAGAAAGGTTTCCCAAAGTCTGTGCTTTCTCAATATGGTCAATGCTACCAACTCACCACTATCATTTAGGGTTATTTTCTTATAACGCTCATAATGGATGAGTTCTTTTTCTGAAAGACGTTTCAGCATATCCGTGACGGTGGCAGGCTTTGTTTGCATGCGCTCGGCTATCTCGTTTACCGATACTTCTCCACTCTCGTTTCTGTTCTGGATGATATAAATAGCCTTTAGATAATTCTCTTCGGTATAAGTTAGTGCAAGCATCAGCGGACATTTCTTCTAATACGGTAAAAATAAGGTTTTTACGTGTCTATATGTCCTAGAAGGTTTTTGCTTCGTATTTTCTGCTAGTTAATAAAATTTATTAATTTCAATGTTTCACAAATGTCATAACTAAGAGGAAATGAAGCGTGTACACAACATAGGTCGTGTAATGGGAATGTTTAAGCTAATATTTAGAGTTACTGCTATAATAGTATTGTTTATGACTCCATCTCTGGCGCAGGAGAACGAGAACGTTCAGCGCCCCAGAGATGCAAAATTGGTACGCCAGTACGATGATGGAAAAGGACATTTGGTAAAAGAGATAACCTATAGCCAAGGTAATATGAAGGTGACGGAGACCATCATCATGCCAAAGCCACAAAAATTGACCTATGGTTATAGAGCTGCTATCAATCCTGATACTTTAGATATGGATTCCCTGTGGATGGTGGTAGATAAAAGACGCTATAACGTACGAGTATATTATAAGGAGAGAATGATACGCAGTTATAGAGCAGTGTTTGGACCAAAGCCAATGTTGGATAAATGCATGCAGGGCGATCGCTGTACTCCTGAGGGTTGGTTCAAAATAAACGATAAGCACATCTCATCTAAATACAATAAGTTCTTAGGTATCAGTTACCCAACTGCAGAGTCTAAAGCCAAGTTCAATAAGCTGAAAAAAGATGGTAAGATACCACGCAACGCACTTATTGGTGGTAATATTGGTCTGCATGGAATATGGACAGGGGGTGATGATATGATAGAACTGGGTGTGGGATGGACAGACGGCTGCATCGCACTAAAGAACTCAGACATCAACGACCTGTACCGTTTGGTAGGCGTAGGTGCAAGGGTATACATCAAAAAATAGTGGCTATAATTCTTTTATAAATTGTTCATAGGCTTCGTGCCAGCCTTCCCATTCTTTACTACTACCTAGCGAAAAGTTGTGGAAAACGCTTATCATGGGTGCATTAAGTTTTTTCAAAACTTGTGCTATTTCACCCAGCTTACTAAAAGCTTCATCAGCACTTAGTTGCTCGCCATAGTGGGCGGTAGTATCCATAAAGCAGAACGGATAAATATTTAATTGTGTTTGTTGCTCCTTACTTAGGTCATACCACAAAAAGCTATTAGAGGTACCTGCCCTGAAACCTATATGCGAGCCATAGCCCATACTATAGTCTCTGAATATCTGATTGTTCATCAGTGCATGGTATGCTTGCGGAATAATATTCCTGATATAGTGCTGGCGCGATAGGTATACATTCTTACCTATGATGCCTTGCAGTTTTCTTATCTCTGTTCTGGCAAGTCGGCTATCCACATTAGCATTGTATGAAGGGTGAATACCAACTGTACCTTCCTTATTCAGGTCTTTTATCAGAGCCTGCATGTATGGGTGGTCGGGGTTGATGTTCTTATCATAAGCACTAACCTTTTCTGCCACTAGTATAAAGTAGATGGGTGATAGCTGATACTTTCTGTGTAGATACTGCAACCAAGAGAAACTATCATAGGGGTCGCTTTCTTTCTTACTCACTACGCGCAGTCGCTCACTTACGTTGCCAAACCTTCCTTTCAGCATATCTTTTGCATAAGCACCCGTTGTACGTACAAAACCTTTGTACAGATAAGACCATGCAATGTCAATATCATAAGTTGGCTGAAAGAAAAATGCTTTTTCAGAAAAACGTAAACTTGGGAAATGCTTTACTAACAACTGTTTCAACGCTTCTACCCATTCGTCAACAATTGGTCGGCTCAGTAAACCTTCTTTATACAATATGCTTTCCGTAGCAGGATATCTACCATGTTGGTCGGGTGTGTACGGATAGTATTCTTCGTATCGGGATAAAAGGAAAAATATAGCTGAGAAAATATCGAAAGGTATATCATGGTCAGCTGTTGCAAAGAGTGTGGGTATGTTATTCCACGCTCCTTTGTTTATAGTCAGCTCCTTATTTATGTTGCCCACATCCCATAGCAAACCATTATCCGGTATGGATAGTATACCCTCTACGTGTTCACCATAGGCTAGGCAAGGTTTATCATTATTCAGGTCGTCAGTATCGTGTGTCACATTAAAGTTGACGCACAGCTGCTCCCCAAATAGCCAGTCCAATAGGTATACCAGCCGTACACTTTCCTGTTTAGCATATATGGTAAGTGTACTCATACGGGTTTATTTCCTTTGTTCTTTCCAAATTTGGTTGAAGGATTTTTTTGGGAACTCCAGTTCGCTACGGTGTGCGGCCCAACTGTTTTTGAAGAGCTTGTTCACTACTTTGGTCTTCATACCACCACCGGCACTATTCATCAGTCCACGGCTTAGCATAGCCAGCTTCCATGCTTTCCATACAGCACCTTCGGCAAATCCGCCATGACCTTCTTTCACAGATATATGTCTGTTCTCCAACAGCATCTCGTGTATATTTATCTTCACAGGGCACACCTCCGTACAGTTTCCACAAAGACTGGATGCATAGCTCAGGTGCTTGAAGTCGCTCATGCCTTTTAGGTGTGGTGTGATGACAGACCCGATAGGTCCGCTATAGGTAGTGCCATAGCTATGGCCTCCAATGTTCTTATATACAGGACACGCATTCAGGCAAGAACCGCAACGAATGCAGTACATGCTCTCACGTACTTCTTTTCTTAAAAGGTTGGTTCTACCGTTGTCCAGCAATATCACATACATTTCTTCAGGTCCGTCGGTCTCATCAGCCTGCTTTGGTCCGGTAAAGATGGAATTGTATACCGTAACATTCTGCCCCGTACCGTATGTGGATAATAGTGGCCAAAATAGTGGCAGGTCGTTAATAGATGGTAATACCTTCTCAATACCTACAATGGCGATGTGTGTATTAGGAAATGCGGTGGTTAGTCTTGCATTACCCTCATTCTCTGTAAGGCAAACAGCACCTACATCAGCCAATAAAAAGTTACCACCTGATATACCCACTTCAGATGTGATGTACTTCTCACGAAGTTTCTCACGGGCTATCTGCGTTAATTGTTGAGGAGGCAGGTTTGGTGCTACGCCCAGTTTCTCGTGAAATAGCTTTGCCACATCTTCCTTGCTCTTGTGCATAGCAGGGGTTACAATGTGGTATGGTGGTTCACCATCTAGCTGTTGTATATATTCACCAAGGTCGGTCTCTACAGATTCAATATCATGCTTGGCAAGAAAATCGTTAAGATGAAGTTCTTCCGTCACCATCGATTTAGACTTCACTACCTGCTTTGCTTGCTTCTCTTTACATATCTCTAGAATAGCTTCCAGAGCTTCATTGCTATCCTGCGCCCATATCACTTTCCCTCCTCGCGATGTGAAGTTCTCTTCAAACTGCTCCAGATACTTATCTAAGTTCTCAATGGCCTTCCATTTGATGTTCTTAGCACGCTCACGTGCAAGGTCTAAAGACGCATATTGCTGCTTCCCTTTTACAACGGTATCGTTGTATTTATCTATGTTGAAACTCAGCTTGCGCTTATGTTCCAAGTCTCCGGCCTTAACCTCACTTTTCGCTAGAAATGTAGCAATATTGTCGCCCATACAGTGTAAAATTAAAAAGGAATTGTCATAGTAAGAACTATATTAGGCAATATGCAATAGGTATATTCCCAAAATGGGGTGTAATTTTGTGACCTATGTTTCCAAAAGAAGAGGTGATAAAGCAAGCACTGGCAACCATTGAGATGGAGGCTGATTCTGTAGAAAAGCTAAAAGACTATGTAGACGATTCTTTTGTTAAAGTTGTGGAATTGATACACAGCAGCAACGGAAGAGTAGTGATAACAGGCATTGGTAAAAGTGCCATCATAGCTCAGAAGATAGTTGCAACGCTCAACTCTACAGGTACCCCTGCCTTGTTCATGCACGCAGCAGATGCGATACATGGCGACCTGGGTATGATACAGGAGCATGATGTGGCTATCATCATATCTAAAAGTGGAGAAAGCCCTGAGATAAAGGTGCTGATACCTTTCATCAAAAATTTTGGAAACCCTGTGGTTGCGCTTTGTGGCAATGAGCAGTCTTACCTTGCAAAGAATGCTGACTACTTGATAAACAGCACTGTGTCGCAAGAAGCATGTCCTAACAATCTTGCCCCTACTACCAGCACTACCGCACAGTTGGTAATGGGTGATGCACTAGCTGTATGCCTACTTAGCATGAAAGGCTTTACGGCAGAAGATTTTGCACGTTTCCACCCGGGTGGAGCATTAGGCAAGCGCATGTACTTGCGTGTGTCTGACCTTAGCAAGGCAAACGAAAAACCTGCGGTAAAAGAAGATGCTTCGCTAAAAGAGGTTATCTACGAAATATCCAGCAAGCGTCTGGGTGCTACAGTGGTTACTAATGATAGCGGCGACCTGCTAGGTATCATCACCGATGGAAACATCAGAAGAATGTTGGAAAAACATAGTGATACAGGAAGCTTGAAAGCATCAGACATACTAACGGAGCATCCTAAGACCATTGAGGAGTCTGAATTGGCTGCAACAGCATTGGAAATGATACGCAAGCACAACATCACACAGATAGTAGTGGTGAACGATGGTAAGTATGCAGGCATGGTGCATCTGCACGACCTGATACGTGAGGGCTTGATATAGTAGGAATTAAAACCCGAAACCCAGACCGGCTTCTACAAGCTCTGCCTCTTCCATGTGCACTTTCAATAGCATAGATAGGTAAAGCTCTTTTAGAATACCTGTTTCTTTTTTGATGATATAGAAGTTGCCCCCCAGCTTCTCGTAGAAGGCATTTTCAGCATTGTAGATATTGTGCCAATAAACACCTACTTGGAATAATATACCTACACGACCCAACAAGAACTCATTACCTACAAATACAGCACCTCTCCACGAGTTAGCACGTTCTTCGCCTACCGCTACTTCATTATTTCTAAGGAAGGTATATATCTCAGGGTGGTAAGAATAATCAATCCCCATTAGTAGTTTGTTCTTACTCCAGTATCGCTTACTGGCATAGGCGGTTAGTATATATACCGGATATATCGGTCCGTCTGGCGCGGCCTGTTCTTTGCCCGCTAGTCCTATACGTCCTTGTATCAGCCATCTGTTCTTTAGTGGAGTAAGGTCTCTTATTATCCTTTTAGGCTCATTGGTAACCGGGAAGTAGCGTACACCTACATGCGCACCATATACATTGATACCTAAATTGGGTGCTCTTAGTGCTGCATTGGATACATGGGAGAAGTTGAACCCCGCTTGTACATCCACATGCTTATTGATACGGTAGCGCAGGTCGGTAGCGAATATGGAATAATTGTTCATATGGCTACCAATAGCCGTATTTATAGTATCAAAGTTAGGATAGCGTTGGTAGTTCTTAGTAATATATCCTAACCCGAAACCTGCTCTTATGGTCCACTGAAAATTGTTCTTCTTAATGAGGGGTATCTCTAGATTTGGGTAGATGCTGATACAGTTGCCGTATATAGAATCGATACCATAATTAGTATAGGCTACGCCAAAACCTACTACTGGAAAATTTCTGCGCTGCTGCCAAGGCTTAGTGCCATAGGTCTGCGATATGAAATTAAGCTCATAAGTAGTCACAACATCGGGCAGCTGTGTGGGGAACTTAGGCGAATGGCGGAATATCTTACCTGCATTCATATTGGCCTCAATACCAAAGCCTGACCATGGTTCATGGTCTTGAGCAATGGACTGTGTAGCCATTAATAACAGGAATATTATGTAAACCAACCTATAGGGTCTCATGCCGAATAAATACTGTAAGTATAAAACAAATATGTACAAATATCTGTTAGCTACGCCAATATCGTACATTTGTCACTAACAAAACATCATAGATGCGTCGTATTGCTACTATATTGCTCCGATCGTTCTTGCAGGGCTTGCTTATTCTAAGTCCTATCGCGATCACAGCCTATGTAATATATCTGGTATTTTCCAGTGCCGATAGCTTGGTGCCATGGGTGCCACAGGGGTTAGGCTTTTTCGTGATAGTAGCGGTCATTACCAGTATTGGTTATTTGGGTACTCGCTTCTTGTTTGGTCGTATAGTGTTCGAGGCCTTTGATTATATGATGCAGCATATACCGGGCATCAAGTTCCTATACACATCGGTAAAGGAGATCATGGTCTCTTTTGTGGGCGATAAAAAGAAGTTTAACAAACCTGTATGGGTGCGTACCAATAATGATCCCGAAGTTTGGCGCATCGGGTTCCTTACGCAAGACAATATGGACTTTGCAGGGCTCGAAGATAAAGTTGCGGTATACCTGCCACACTCTTATGCAGTATCGGGCTGGGTGATCATCGTAGAGGATATCAACATCAGACCTGTAAAAGCAATGTCTGCGGCAGAGGCAATGAAATTTGCCGTGAGTGGCGGTGTTACCAGCAGTACGGAGGAAGATAAACATGCAACACAAGATCAACTTTAATGCAGGACCTGCTGCATTGCCCCAAGAGGTTTTGCAACAGGCATCACAGGCTATCCTTGAATATGAGAACACGGGTATATCCATCTTAGGCATACCACACCGTGGTAAACATTTTGAGTCGATACTGGAAGAAAGTAAGACCTTGGTAAAGGAGTTTTGCGGATTGGATGACGACTACGAGGTGCTTTGGCTGCATGGTGGCGGCAGATTACAGTTCACCATGATACCCATGAACTTTTTAGGTGAGGGAGATACCGCAGGGTATATGGATAGTGGCTCTTGGTCTACACAGGCCATCACTTATGCACACCACTATGGTAAGGTAGAGATAATAGGCTCGTCAAAAGAGGAGGACTATACGCGCCTGCCCGACTGGCCCGAGATGATAGACGATACACTTTCGTATCTGCACTTCACCACCAATAATACCATATATGGTACGCAGTGGAAGGAGATACCGAAGGTAAATGTGCCGCTGATAGCGGATATGAGTAGCGACATCTTTAGCCGAAAGGTGGACTATGGCAACTGTGCTATGTTCTATGCTGTAGCGCAAAAGAACATTGGCCCCGCAGGGGCTACATTGGTAGTGGTGCGTAAGGATATGCTCAGACATATAAAACGTGTTGTTCCACCAATGATGGACTACAGCGCACATGCTGAGAAGAACTCAGTGCTGAACACACCACCCGTCTTTGCCATATACACATCGCTGCTGATGCTACGCTGGATGAAGAGTAGAGGAATGGAGCGTATAGAAAAAGATAACGAAAGAAAAGCGCAGCTTTTGTATGACGAAGTAGAACGAAATTCGTTATTTCACAGTTCCGTATATCAGCCGCACCGCAGTATGATGAATGTAAAGTTCAGCGCGGTGGATGAAGACCTGACCAAACCATTCGTTGCTTTTTGCGACGAACATGGCGTGACGGGTATAGAAGGACACTGGTCGCTAGGTGGTTTCAGGCCATCGCTATACAATGCGATAACTGTAGAAGATGTGGAAAAGCTGATAACGTTGATGCAAGAATTTGAACACAACCATAAAAAGTAAATAAAGATAATATGGCTAAAATTTCTCCGTTCAAAGGGCTTAGGCCTAAACAGGAATTAGCAGAAAGAGTGGCTACGCTGCCTTACGATGTGGTGAACGTTGAAGAGGCGAGAGCTTATCAAAGCGACCCGTACCACTTCTACCACGTTACCCGCTCAGAGATAGACCTGCCGCAGGGTACCGATGTACACACGCAAGAGGTGTACAACAAAGCAAAAGAGAACTTGGACAAGATGATAGCTGACGGCATAATGGTCTATGACGAGCAGCCATGCTACTACATCTACAAGCTGGTGATGAACGGACGTGCACAAACGGGTCTTATCTGTGGTTCTTCGGTAGAAGACTACAACAATGGCATCGTTAAGAAGCATGAGTTCACCCGCCCTGTAAAGGAGAACGACCGTATCAACCACATCAAGACCACTCGTGCGCAAACGGGTATCGTATTCCTAGCGTATAGAGACCAAGCAGATATCAACACGATAATAGAAGACTGGAAAGCTAACAACGAGCCTACCAACGACTTCACAGCTGAGGATGGTATACAACATACCTTCTGGGTGGTGAACGACCAAGATGTGGTGAACAACATTACTAAACTGTTCGATGAGAAAGTACCTGCTACTTATATAGCTGATGGTCACCACCGTGCAGCATCGGGCGCAAAGGTGCGCGAGGCATTGGTGGCAGAGGGTACGGCAGATGAGCGTAGCAACTATTTTGTTACCTGTATCTTCCCCGATTCTCAATTGCTTATCATCGACTACAACCGCGTGGTGAAAGACCTGAAAGGCATGAGCACCGAAGAGTTCTTGAACGCGCTGAAAGAAGATTTTGAAGTATCTGAGCCAATGGGCAAAGAGCAATATAAGCCTGAGCAACTGCACGACTTTGGTCTGTATATAGATGGCAACTGGTATAAGCTTACTGCAAAAGAAGGTACCTATACCAACGACCCGATAGGTGTATTGGACGTAAGCATCTTGCAAAACAACGTGCTGACCAAACACTTGGATATAGACGACCCGCGTACCAACGACCGCGTAGATTTTGTAGGCGGTATCCGCGGATTGGGCGAGTTGGAAAAACGTGTGGACAGCGGAGATGTAGCAGCAGCATTTGCTTGCTACCCTGTAAGCATCCAGCAGTTGTTTGACATTGCCGATAGCGGAAACGTGATGCCACCCAAAAGCACATGGTTTGAGCCGAAGATAAGAGACGGCTTAGTGGTATACATGATATAACAGACAACATTTTCAGAGGCGCTTTTATAGCGC
Source organism: uncultured Flavipsychrobacter sp. (assembly GCA_964585115.1). Taxonomy (GTDB): domain Bacteria; phylum Bacteroidota; class Bacteroidia; order Chitinophagales; family Chitinophagaceae; genus UBA5543. Next base: position 257 of record CAZPDA010000083.1, on the reverse strand, counting down.
CTCTTTTATTGAATTTGCATCATAGTTACTATTTTAGGAAGCACAATATTACCTTTATGCCTACTCCTCTACTTTCTATTTCTAGCTTTTATAGTGATTTAAGAGAAGTCTTTAGTACTAGAGAACTAGCCTTATACATTTGGATAATCAGATTATTGATTTTTTCACTCTTAATAAAAACAATACGAGTATCTTACTTTGAAATAGCACACACCATGTGTAATTATAATATTTTTAAGACCATTCTACTGTGTGAG
>CAZPDA010000082.1:0-12044 GCA_964585115.1 uncultured Flavipsychrobacter sp. | reverse complement strand
CTATGAGGCTAACATTTACATTGATTTTTTCTTATTTATTCCTTACTAGCTATGCAGGTAATAAGCCTGTATATGAAAAGTTGTGTGAGGTAAATAAGTGCTGGGCAGAACAGCAGGATATAAGCAAACTTGTTTATCCTGAATATGCAAACTATGGAGATCGTGGGTGGATAAAGATACACCTGCAATTGGTAGAGCAAACACTCAGGAATAGAAATACCGACGAGCTTACTGCTACACAAAGAGCAAACCGACTTGCTGCGCTAGACCACTTGAACCAATATTGGCATTCTGGTGCGTTTCCTGTGAATGATATTTTTGCCCATAGGCAACCCATATTTATAGATAAGTATGACAACTTCTGTGCGGTAGGGTACTTAGTAAAAGCTACAGGTTATGAGTATGTCTCCAGAAAGATAGCAGCTAATACCAACTATGCTTATGTGCGTGAGATGGACTATCCTGAACTGACCCAATGGGCTAAGGAATACGGCTTTACTGTGGACGAACTAGCATGGATACAACCTAGCTATGGACCACCACCTGCAACTGCTACTGCAATAGGTAAAGGAACTGATGGAGAAGTGAATACACTATACGTTGATAAGACAGGGCAGAGAATCTATGTAGGAGGCTCTTTTAAAAATGTATATAGTACTATAGTGGCAAACAATATAGCGTATGTAACAGAAAATAATGATGTATATACCTGGCATGCTATGGGCAAGGGGATAAACGGTAGTGTAAACGCTATTGCAGAGTATGCTGGTCGCTTGTTCGTTGCAGGTAGCTTTTCTATGGCTGGTGATAGTAGTGTGAGTAACATAACCTATTGGGATGGGAACAACTGGCGCACTGCAGGGTGCTTGTATGGTGAAGTAAAAGATCTAAAGGTGTATAAAGGAGAGTTATATGCTTGCGGTAGCTTTGACGTATGTGCTGCACTAGCAGACATCAACTTTGCAAAATGGGATAGCGTCTATAATATATGGACACAATTACCGGGACTTAGTGGTATGGTAAATACAATGGAAGTTATCAATAATGAGTTGGTACTTGGTGGAGACTTTAATTTTATGAGTAATAGTACGAACATCATAAAATATGAGCCTACTAATGGATATACTACTTATAGTAATACCATTGATAATGAAGTGATGGATATAGTGGAGTATAAAGGACATATATTGGCGGCATGTAAAAAGATAGTAAGTGATTCTAACCTATTGCAGAAGCTATCAGGTAATACATGGGTAGACATGCCAAACTTGAAGTACACTATAGCAAATAGAAACTCATATAACACTTTCTTAGTCCATCAAGATACACTATTGATGGGTGGTGATTTTTATAGTTATAGTATAATAGGTAATGTTATCAAAAATTCATTTGACCTAAGTTATTATGTTACACAAACAATTTCCGGGTCAGGTATACCATTTAGGGTAGATAGCACTATTAATACAATGGTGGTGTTTAAAGGGGATGTAATAGCTGGTGGTATTTTTACAAGAGAGAGCACTTATAATACAAAGCTTAATGGTATAGCAAAAGCCATTGAACAAAAATTTGTAAGTGTGCCTGTATTGAAAGAAGAACTTACTAGTGTAAAAATATATCCTAATCCCGTAACTAATGGTGAGTTTACCATAGAGAATGATATAAATGCTACTCGTTTAGTTCTGACTAACGTGAGCGGTAAAGTAATCAGAGCCATTTCATTAGAGCAAGTGAAGCAACAGCAAGTATCTTTGCAAGGAGTAGCACAAGGTGTCTACTTTGCCGAGATAAGTAGTGCTGATGGTAAGCGTAGCGTGCAGCGAATAGTTGTAGAGTAGTTAGCAAACTGTTTCTATATTAGCGGAAAGCTATGATGTATTATGCCCCAGCTTCCTTCTATAGTAATGCTACACTATGTTAGTGACGATGAGTCTTTAGCAGCACACAAACCGTGGCTTATCAATACCGCATCTTTCACAAGGTTGTTAGATTACTTGGAAGAAGAGGGCTACCGAACTATTACATTCAGTGATATTGTAAATGCTACGGCTGACTACAGAAGGAAAGGAAAGAAGATAATATTAACCTTTGACGACTGTGCAAAGCACTTGTGGCATTTTGCTATACCTGAACTCAAGCGGCGAAATATGCGTGCTGTGTTCTACATGCCTACAGCAGAGCTTAACGGCTATAATGTATGGAATGAAAAGGATGGCCTGCCTCAGATACCACTAATGGATAAGGAGGATATGCAGCAGCTTGCAGCTATTGGTATGGAGGTAGGTTCTCATGCTCATCATCATGAGTTCTTAGAGTTGAAGAACAAGGATGAAGTAGTAGAAGAGTTGACCAAGAGCAAAGCGATATTAGAACAGCTGATAAACAAAAAAGTATTGACCATAGCATATCCGTATGGTTCTATGCCTGCTAATTGTAAGCAATTGGTAAAAGATGCAGGATATGAATATGGAGTAGCGGTTTATGCTATGTGGGATAAGCGATACACATTGCGCAGATGGAACTATGATGATACCATTAGCAAAGAGCAGATAGCGTATCACTTATCCTCAAAGTATAGCATAAGAAGAAGTGTTAAAGACAAGCAGTTTTTCTTCAAAACCAAAGTGCTGCAAAAAGCATATAAAAGATATGCAGCAATAAAGTTGAAATTCAAGTCTTAATATAACTTACGAGCAGGCTAAAATCCTGCTCGTAAAGCAATGATAAAGTTTCTGCCCGCAGCAGCTATGCCCGAGCTGTAAGGTCTATATCGTTGGTTGGTTATATTCTCTAACCCTGTTGTGATGGTCAGCTTATCAGTAAGCTTGTACATCGCTTTTAGGTTCAGTGTATACCAGCTTGGCGAATATGGGTTGCCGTTCTCGTCCACAGCATATAAGTACTCTTTACCTTGCTCACTTACAGGTAAGTTGTCAAAAGATATACCACCACTATACGCCACGTTGAACTCCATCATTAGTTTTCTTGTAGTGTAGGTCACCCTTGAAAGACCGAACATAGGGGCTGCGTGTCTTGATGCACTGGTAGTGCCATCATCCAATTCTTCTTCTCCCTTTTGATAGTTGAAGCGTGAGTATATAGCGAAGCCTTCAGGCAGCTTTACCTCAAAGCCAGCTTGTATTCCATATACACGAGCTACAGCCGCATTTTGTATCGCTTGTACTTTGCTCAGTGCGCCATCATACATTATACTATCCTGACCGTTCAGTGTATAGTCTCTTCTCACTAATGCATTATCCAGCCAAGTGTAGTATCCCGTAACATCAACTTTTACTTTCTTGCCAAATATCTTAGCAAGACCAACTTCGGCATTGTAAGCATATTCAGCATTCAGGTCAGTGTTTGGTACAACAACTGCTCCCGGTTCAGAGTCGAATACCTTGCCTGCATCATCAACATTAGGTGCACGGAAACCTGTAGATAGGTTCGCACTGATAGACCATGTTTTAGTTGGGTGGTATACTGCACCTATGCTCCCTGTAAGTGCTCCGTTATTCATGTTAGCCTCAGAGAATGGGAAAGGATAAAAGCTAGTATCAAAATTTGCATCAAGGTTGAAGTGGTTGTAACGCAATCCGCCTTGTGCGGTTAGTTTTTCTGAGAACTGATGCTGGTAAGTGAGGTATGCAGCGTAAGAACCCCATGTAGCTTCTGGATAGCGAGGCGCGCCCTGCATAGTAATGCCCGTGTTGATGTCTTCATTGATTCCTGTAGAGTTCACATCATCCAATACTACCTCTACACCATAATATAAGTTGTTCTTTCCCTTACTGCCCAGACCTTTGTTCATGTCCAAGTTCATAGAGTATGCATTTACCTCTTCTGTGCGTGTTCTACGTTCAGGGTCGTTGAAGTCTCTATCTATACGGCTCTCTTTGAAGTACTGATGCGCCAAGCGTAGCGTAGCTACATCGTATATGCCGCTGTTAGCTCTGTTGGTTACACTTAGGTTATTCATCATCCATACTTGTGGCCCATAGCTCCACTCCCCACTACGAGGCAATCCATTGCGTAGGCGAATGTGCCTGTCGTATCTGCTGTAGCCGGATGTTTCAGAATAATGAAAACCGTATTGAAAATCCCAGTTCTTATTTGGTGCATAGCGAAACTTCTGCATCATATTCATTTGGGTGTATCCCGTAGGGTTCTGTACTAGCGGGTCTTCATTGGCAACAATGACATCCATACTGTCTTGTCGCTGCACGTAGAAAGGCCTCTTGTATTCATCAGGACCTTTAGTGCCCATGCGTAGGTCTCCATAGTCGTTGTAAGAGATACTGGTAACAGAGGCGAACTTCTTACCTCCTACATTCACATCAAAGTGACCTGTACGTTCATTATTTGCAGATGCATAACGCACAAAAGCATTTCCTGTAATGAGTGGTTCTTTGGTTTGTGAGAACTGAGGTGTTAAGGTCTGAAAACTCATGACTCCACCTATCGCATCACTACCATATATCACCGAGCCGGGCCCAAAGAATACTTCCGTATTTTCTGTAGCAAATGGGTCTAGAGAAATGACATTCTGCAAATTACCACTACGGAATATAGCCGTATTCATACGTACACCATCTACGGTATATAGTAACCTGTTGGTAGAGAAACCACGTATCATAGGGCTACCGCCACCTTGCTGACTCTTTTGTATAAATACTTCTCCTGACTGACCTAACAGGTCGGCAGCGGTCTGTGGGTTTTGCAGTGCTATCTTCTGTGGAGAGATAGTTGTTATCTTATAAGGTACATCCTTAGATGATTGTGTTTGTCTGGTAGCAGAGATGACCACATGGTCAAGCGATACGCCGTCGCGCATCATATAAATGAGGAAGTTGTTATCACTTAATTCCTTAAAACTAAGTACAACAGTTTCGTAACCAATGATGCTTACTTGTATCTTATCTGCCGTATTGAAATTAGTGATGCTGGCTTCCCCTTTTTCATTTGTTATTACCGAGCTTACAGGATAACCAGATGTAAGGTTTACCCCTTCCAGAGGTGTTTTGTTTTGTAGGTCTAGTACGGTTACCTTCTGAGCATAGCTATATACGCACATGCCCATTAATAACCACACGAATAGTATTCTTTTCATTATAGTTGATTAATAGCCTTAAATATTGGTACTTAATATTTCTAAACGTTATATGACGATGGCTATCTGAGGAGGAGGAGGAGTTGGTGGGTTGTTCCAGATATTATGATAGTTGACAAAGTAAATATTGCTATGGAGTGTAGCTTCTAAAAAGCTATATAATGTAGTGTTCTGTCCTTGCGAATGATATAAGGCTTTAAGAAAACTGAACAGTTTTTTCTTTTGCTTGCTATGGTCAGGGTTAGTGTCCAGCGCATCTTCTACAAGCTCTGCAAGTTGGCGGTTGAGCTCGGTCTCCTCATTGTCCCACCAACACCAGTATATGGTAGAGTCTCCAATGGTTTCCTGCTCTACCACATCATACATTTCTCCACGATATTCAAACTCTTTGCTATGCTCCCAATATAGTTCTGCATCCGCTTGTTTGGGTGTAAATGCAAGGCGTACCAGTTGGTCTTTATTAAGAGAATCTTTTAGTTTTCGCTTGACAGCCTTTTTTGTTTGGTATTGCTGAAAAGACAACCAGCCATACGTGCCTATGATAGGTACGGTAATGCAGAGTAGTAATGTTATGGCTATTATCTTCTTCAATGGTTGTGAAAGATAGTAATATTTTGAAGCTTACAGTAGCGGTAGTAAACAATGAGCGCATATATACGTTGATAATATTAAGAGACTAAGTAATAACATATGGAAGCCTTTTTGAATAAATGGTCTGAAGCTGCATATACATCTGTAGGGTTCTTTTGGATGGCCTTGTGGGCATTTATACTCGGCTATCTTATCAGTAGTATGATACAGGTATTCGTTACTGAGAAGCGGATGCAGGAAACTATGGGTAAGGCAGGTAAGAAGGATGTGTTGCTGGGAACCTTCTTTGGGTTCATTAGTAGCTCTTGTAGCTTTTCTGCATTAGCCACCACCAAGTCTCTTTTTCAAAAGGGTGCAAGCTTCGTTGCCTCTATTGCTTTTTTATTAGCATCTACTAATCTCGTAATAGAATTAGGTATTATCATTTCTATCTTTTTGGGCTGGCAATTTCTTGTAGGGGAATACGTAGGCGGTATTTTGCTTATCCTTATTAGTTGGTTACTAATAGCTATCATCAAGCCAAGTAAGCTCATAAAACAAGCAAGGAGTAAACTTAAAGGTGATGAGGATGGACATGAACACGGGCATGATTCATCAGACAAGAAAAGTATGTGGTCTGTAGAGCGTTGGCAATCGGTAGGCATGCAATTCAATATGGAGTGGATGATGGTATGGAAAGATGTGACCATAGGGTTCACGATTGCAGGGTTGATATCTGCATTTATTCCCGATACTTTCTTTCAGACATTATTCACAGGTTCAGGGCAGGGGAATGATAGTTATAGTTTCCTTACATTGACCCAACATGCCGTTGTAGGACCAATAGCTGCCTTTATCACATTCATTGGTTCTATGGGGAATATCCCGCTTGCCGCTCTGCTGTTTAGCAAGGGTGTAAGCTTCGCTGGTGTTATGGCATTTATATTCAGCGACCTTGTAGTATTTCCTGTGTTGAGAATAAACGCTAAGTATTACGGCTGGAAGATGTCACTATTTATTGCCTTCTTGCTATTTAGTTCTTTGGTCGTTACTTCTCTCGTATTGCATTACGGTTTTGATATAGCAGGTATGTTGCCTTCCCCTGGTTCCGTTACCATTACAGATACCGAATACTTTAAGCTTAACTATACGTTTTATCTCAATTGTGCCTTCCTCATCATTACAGGTGTATTGATATACTTATCTAAAAAAGAAAGCTCCGATCATCACCACCATCACAAAATGGCACCAAAGAGTGTAACGATGGAGACCGTGTTGAAATGGCTGGCGTATGCATCTATGCTTTGGTTAGCCGGAGGACTTGTGGTCAAATACTTTATAATAGACTAAGCCTGCTTCCTACCTTCTATCCTGTCTTTAGCATATAAGTATATAAATATAATGTTCGTCATAGGTATTAGCCATATAGCGCGAGAATTAAGCCTGCTTAGTACGTTGCCGAAAGTAGCAGTAGCAAAGGCATTAATGAATACGAATAGAATGACCATACTATAAACAGTTATAACAGTTCTCTTATGCTTCTCATTTATAAAGAATAGCACAATAACTGATGATAGTAAGAATATAATCACATAAACGTGATCGTAAAAAGGGATGTCTAATAATGCCCTGATATTTATCCTCGACCCCTTGAATTGGTTTATCTCATAAGGGAAGTATTTATCAATAGTTTTGTATAGCTCATGATCTTTATCATAGGTGATCCAAGGTCTTTCTTCGCCCTCGTCTATATTTAGTAATATCACTTGCCTTAGCGTAGCTTCAATACTTTTATATGCTAGTGTTGGCCAATACTTGGGTTGGTATACTATGTCCGATATTATCTCTTTATATTCCTTTCTTGTACTGTCCCACCCACCTTGTTTGAAAACAGGGCTATGTTCTATATCCCATACGAACTCCCATGCTACAGGAGGTAGCTCTTCTTTGTATTGGCATATCTCATAGTCTTTTACTCGGCATGTTTTGTCTAGGTGCTTCTTTAGGATGCCACTTTCGCATAGTTTCCCCATCAAGAATACATGGGATGCTTTGCCCGATATAAATCCATTTCCTGCGAGGTAATTGCTGGAAAAAAGACTAGCCCATGCCAGTATTACTACTATACTTAGTTGTAAAGACTTACTACGATATTGTTGTAGTTTATTTTTAAAAAGTATGCTGCTTATTAGTATTAATAGTACAAATACTGTAGCTATGACATAGTGTGAATAGTGAAAGACCGTAGCCATGTATATAATGAGCAGAAGTACGGCTTTGTGTAATGCTGTATTTGTGCCTTGCAGATATAGGTAGAGAGATAAGAATAGTATAGGTGTGAAAATATCCGGTAATAGCTGCCCTGCATACCAACTGCTAATGGTTGCTAAGCCTGTAATAAGCAATATGGCTACCGAATGGGTTGGCTTAATAGAAGGTGCTATTGAACGTATGAACCTGACCGTAACATATGATAGTATCAAACACTGTGCAAAAACAGGTAGCCATGCAGATGCTCTCAACGATGTGTATCTAATAAAGTAACCGTAAAAGATAGGTCTTTCATAAGGTACTTTAGATTCAAAGCCACTACTTATGTAAGCAATACTATCATCTGAAGCAATAGGAAAGCCATTATATAGCGCAAATATCATGAATATCAATGCGCCAATTATAGTGAGGGCAATGTTTGAAAGCTTTTTAGTCATAGGTGTGGCTTATAATGTAAATATACAGATAGGCGGGTATTTACATAACAGTTGCTACTTTATACAAATAGCTCGGGGAGCAACACGCCTTTACTCGCAGGGTAACACAATAGGTAGCTTGCCTTCTTCTATTTTGGCAGATATGCGTTTGCGCTTACCGATATACTCGCCATCTATCTGAAAGTACATGCCTTTTTTTACATCTATATCTACCGATTGTGCATCTATTGATTCTATTACCTGTGGATCATAGTTGGTGAAGCGGAAGAACATCTTTAGTGTTTCTATGAACGATAGTTTTTTGATAAGCACTATTTCAAATTTACCATCATGAACATCTCCATCGGGGTTGATGATGACCTTAGTGCCATACATGCGCGCATTGGCCAATACTACCATGTAGGCATCGCGATGAATGGTATCTCCATTCTGATGTATGGTCAGGCTCATTTGCTTACGGTTGAACCACATTTTTATAGCACCTTTTAAGTAGCCAAACTTTCCACGCCAGTTATTCTCTTGATAATACTTTACGATATGTGCATTCATGCCAATATCGCTAAGGTGCAGGCAAAGCTCATCATTGTTGATACGTATAGCATCTGTATTTACTACTTGCCCATTGATGATGGTGTCTAAGCAAGCCTCTATATCAGTTGGGATATTTAGCTCGGTAGCCATACCATTTGCAGAACCTGATGGTATAATGCCTAGAGGTACGTTCTTGCCAATGAGTATATGTGCCAGCATTTTAATTGTGCCATCGCCACCAATAGATACCACACGGTCAAAACTGTTTTTGTCTAACAGGTTCTTGATAGCTCGCTCGTCATTTTCTCCTGTAGTTTTGAAAATTGTATAGTCTTTTCCCTGTGCCTGCTCTGCGAAGAAGTGCTTTATTTGGGCGTCAATATCTTCGTCTACACCACCACCTGCTACGGGGTTGACAACAAAGAGTATGTTTTGGTTGTTATATGTTGACATTATGTTACTCAAAAGGTTCTTAAAGTTAAACAACGAACCCACCATAAAAGTTTATCATGGCTATGGTGATGACGATGGTGTGTTGGTTTTAGGGCATGTTTTCAAACGTTCTCCATTTCCGCCAAAAGACTACAAGAAAGGCTTCTGGCGCAATACGCTTGCGCTTATCAAGTACTTTATGGCTAAGCCTTATGCTAATGTTAAAGTGCAGTTGCTGTATGACGATGAGGTAATAGAAGCAGTAACTGATGAGCATGGCATGTTCCGCTTTGAGTGGAAGCCCAAGGGTACAATAAAGCAAGGATGGTATGGTATAACCGTAAAAGCAGAGATAGAAAATGAGACCATAATAGGAGAGGGGAAAGTAATAGTGCCGGCACAAACGCAGTATAGTTTTATATCAGACATTGATGATACTTTTCTTGTTTCTCATTCCTCAGACCTGCCTAAACGATTGTATCAGCTCTTTACTAAAAACCCGCAAACTCGTAAGCCGTTTGAAGATGTAGCAAAGCATTATCAACTGCTAAGGGCTGGTAATGGTGGTAATCAGTCGCCATTCTTTTATGTGTCTAGCAGCGAGTGGAACCTGTATGAATACATTAAGGAGTTCTGCCGTTATCATGAATTGCCTGAAGGGGTTTTTCTGCTAAGTGAATTGAAGCAATGGCATGAGTTCTTTAAAACAGGGCAGGGAAAACACGAGACCAAATTTACCCGCATAAAAGGAATAATGACCGCATTCCCTAATAGAAAATATGTGCTGCTGGGAGATGATACGCAAAAAGACCCTGAGATATATTCACACGTTGTAGAACAGTTTAGAGAGCAAGTTGCATGCATCTATATACGCAGGGTAGAGCGTAAGCATTATGCCAAAACAAAAGCACTATTAGACGAGCTACAACAAAAGGGGGTAGAAGTATTCTACTACAAACACAGCACAGAAGCTATCGCACATTCAAAGAAGGTGGGGTTGATAGGGTAGGGTTTCTACTTCTTCTCTTTATGCTCATGTACAAATTCGGCTACACTTTTTAGTATGTGCAAGCCTAGTTTGTTTAGGAGTTGTGGGTTGTCCAGAATGTCTGCTATGTCTGCACCTTTTATTTGTCCTATTTGTTCGTTGGTCTTATCAGTAATGTAGGTCATGGCATTTTTTAGCGGCAAGCCCGAACGCTCTGCATAAGAATTGACAATAGCCATTTCATAGTTAGCCTCTGTAGTAATACACTTTTTGAAGTCGTCGTAGTTCATCTTCATAGGCGGTACTATGCCGCACCAAAAGTTGCGCTCCATATAGTGAGAATAAGCACCCGCGCCGTGTATCACTACGAACACATTATCAGCTATCGGGTTGTCAGGATGTAGCTCTTCAGGAATGGCTGTTTCTTCTTCAGACACATCAAAGTCGGCACATGCTCTGCCGTGTATATTACCTTTCAGGTCGGCACGCTTCTCCAGCTTATGCGCCTTGCCGTATTTTAGTATGAAGTAATCGTAAGCCAAACCAAGACCTGTAAGTGTACCGTTCTCAGATACGCCTGTGGTCAGCGTTACTATTCTTGTTCCGTCTTTGTTTATTTTAATATTAGATACTTTACCTATTAATACCTCCGTATTGGCAACCAGCCATCTGCCGGGCTCTGTATCAATGCGTTTAGGGAGTTCTATGCCCTCAGCCTTAAATGCTTTTTTTACTTCAGGTAGTATATGCTCGCTATATGTATTGATGCTGACAGCAGGGTCAAAGCCACCGCTAAGGTTTAGCTCATCTACCGTTACGTCAAACTGTTCTTTCATCAGCCTGCACAGCTTTGCCGCATTGGCAATGCCATAGTTCCAAAGCTTAGGGTCTTGCGAGCCACTGCCAGGATGAAAGGTGAAGCCTGCAACCGTCATGCCATAGTCTAGTATATTCTGCGCAAGTAGTAGTGCATCCTCATTGTCTACACCGTAGCGTTTGTTGAAAGACTGAGAGTAACCCTCTCCGGAGCTAGTTCCCTCTGCATTAAAGAGACGTATCAGCAAGCGAACATCCTCATTGTTGATGTCTAGATTTTCTATCTCTTCGTTCAGTATCCTTATATCGTGAATGTTATCTGTAGAGAAGTTGCGCACACCATCTATCAAAGCCTTCTTTATGTCTGCACGCTCTTTTTGTGTTTGCCCAAAGTTTACTTTTTTGCTAATGTCAGCAGTAGTCAGCCCGCTCTCTATAAGTAGTCTTAGCTCGCTATAGGTAGCTATCTCAAAACCTGCACCTTTGGCTATTAGTGCCTTTAATACACGAGGTTCTGCACTGGCCTTTACTGCAAAGTGTATCACTCCATGTGCTCCAAAGTGCTTGTGAAACTCGTCATAGTTCTCCTCCACAGCATCGTAGTTGCACACACGGTAGGCATGGCGCGATAGCTGGTCTAAGAACTGCTTACCATTCACTTGCAAGCTCCATTCTTTAAAGTTGTCGGCGATGGGGTGTGAGGTAAGTGGTCCTTTCTGCAATGTAGTACTAGGCATAAGAAAACGGGTAATGAGCTAAAAAGCTGCAAATATACTAATAGCAATAATGCTGCGTGCGTTATTGCTATATTTAAGGTCAAATATGAAAAGGAGACTGATCCAAATTAATAAAGTATTAGTGCTACTTATTTTTTTAGTGAGCTGTAAAC
>CAZPDA010000081.1:0-12112 GCA_964585115.1 uncultured Flavipsychrobacter sp. | reverse complement strand
GCTTCTTTCATCAGCTCACATGCTTTGTTGATACCTTCTGTGCTACCGCTTATCACCAATTGACCCGGGCAGTTGTAGTTTGCAGCTACCACCACCTCATCGGTAATGCCGTTGCACACTTCCTCTACCTTGGCATCTTCAAGACCCAGCACTGCCGCCATTGTAGATGGATTTATCTCGCAAGCACGCTGCATAGCCGCTGCACGCTTTGCCACAAGTCTTAGCGCATCTTCAAATGCCAATGTCTTGTTGGCCACCAATGCGGAGAATTCTCCTAGTGAGTGTCCTGCAACCATATCTGGTGTAAGCCCTTCGGTGGTCAAGAAACGTATCACAGAATGCAGGAATACCGCAGGTTGTGTAACGTTGGTCTGCTTTAGCTCATCCGCTGTACCTTCAAACATAATGTCTGTAATGCGGAAGCCCAATATCTCATTGGCTTGCTCAAAGTATTCTTTGGCTAATGAATTTTGCTCATACAGCTCTTTCCCCATTCCGGTGAACTGCGCCCCTTGTCCGGGGAATACAAATGCATGCTTCATGAATAATCTCTTCGTTTAAGCGGCTAAAGTATATACTATTGCTCAATTGGGCAATCCGAGTGCTCATATAATTATAATATCTACCTATTGCCACATTGTGCAGATGTGTGTATCACACCTTAATTTTGCAGCATGAATTGGAACGAACTTACAGACATGGCACAGCTTGATGCCATTGTAGAAGAGAGCAAGACACAACCTGTGGTCATCTTCAAACACAGCATACGTTGCTCTATCAGCACTATGGCAAAAGGCAGGCTGGAACGCTCTGAAGAGCCTCAAGGTGTTAAGTTCTACTACTTAGACCTTATCAACCACAGAGATATATCAAACAAAGTGGCTGAGCTATTCAGCGTACACCACGAGAGCCCGCAGATATTGCTGATAAAGAACGGAGAGTGCACTTACGAAGAGAGCCACAACGGCATCAGCATGGAAGAGATAGAGGAGCAGGCAGCAGCTTAAGGCTATACGGTCTTACCCTTCCACCTGCCGCTACGCAAGTACCATGCGCTGGTAATGAATAGTGTACCCCAATACACGAATTCAGACACCCATGCCCATGTCAGCGATAGCTGTAGGCGTTGTATCACGATGTAGCAGTACAGCACATAAGCACATACACAGGTCACCTCTATAAAGAGGTTGGCTTTGGTATTGCCCGTACCCGATACGCCGTTGAAGAGTACGGTAGCCATTGCCATCAGTATAGAGGATATAGCTACCACTCTAAGGCTTGGCTTGGTGAGTGCTATCAACTCGGGGTCGTTGCGGTATAGTGCCAAGAAGCTTTCTGAGAAGAGTATCAGTATCACCGCCAGTGCCGCGGCATAGATAACAGCTATCTTGATGACCCTGACTATAGCGGGTATCACTAAGCGTTGCTTACCCTGCCCTATTACATTGCTCACAAGGGTATTGCAAGTAGAAGCTAATGCCCACAAGCCAATACCGGCAAGACCGAATACACTCCTGAGTATCTGGCTGGCGGCAAGCTCACTGGTACCCAAGTGCTCTACGAATATGAAGAATATCTGCCACCCACCCATACTGAACAGGAACTGCACAATAAGTGGTGAGGATATGACCAATGAGCGTTTACCCAAAGCAAAGTCGAACTTACCTGTAGTAAATATAGGGTAGCTATGCTGTAGCTTATTGATATAATACAAGGCAAACATAGTGATGCAAGCCAAAGCCTCGGCTATGATTGTAGCCAAGGCAGCACCTTCCAAGCCCATCTCAGGCATACCAAGGTGACCGAATATCAATCCATAGTCCAGTACAATGTTCACCAGCATACTCACCAGCGAGCCATATATCAAATACCTAGACCTACCGATGGCTATATAAAAGGCGTTAGCCAGTTGGTTCAGCACAAGGAATGGTAAGCCCAGCACACGAATATTAAGGAAAGAGACCGTCATAGCAATATTCTCTTCGCTATGTAGGGTACTGCTAAACAGTGGTGGTGCCGTGAGGTATGCCAAAAGCATCATGGCTAAGGACAAGCTCAAGCAGAGCATCATACCATTGGTATAGGTACGCCCTAGTGCTTTGTGGTCGCCCTCACCCGCACGGCGAGACATCTGCACCTGTATCCCTATGCTCAACCCATACCCCACCATAGAGAATATTAGATAGAAGATACCCGCAATACCGTTCACAGCCAGCTCACGCTCTCCCAACCTACCTAGGAAGGCAGTATCGGTAAGAAAGGTGACCTGTGGTAGCAATAACGATAGCGATATCGGTGCGGCAAGCCTTATTATCTCTTTATTTGATATGGACAGTTTCACAATTCCTGATGGTCTTTCGCCCTTTTAGGACGTTCTTTTATTAATAGCCTTTCAAAACACAGCTAAAAGCACGAACTTTGCCAACGGTGGCATGTCTGCTATTTAGCAAGTGTCGCAAATTTATTCTATAATTGTATGCTTTCTTATGTCTGACGTAACAAATACAGCATTTAACCAGCAAGTTTATAAGATACACACGGGAGATGCCCTGATGGCTCAGGTATCCAGAGTGGTGCTAACACTATTCCCTCGTGGTATATCTGTTGCGGGCTTTAGTGACAGGGGCGACCTGCTTACCGTTAGGTACAACGACTATAAAAGAGACCTGCCTTCTTGGATACTGGACTTCTTTGAGCACCAGTTCCTGAACGAGCCATTGCTGTCCTCACCTCATAAAGTGAGTGCCGTATTTGTAGCATCAGAAAAAGCTACACTGATACCAGATGTAGTATACAAGCAAAAGATAGCAGAAGAGTGGCTAAAAGAGCTCTACTTTGTAGAGGGCAATGAAATAGTAAGTAATCATAGCCTACGCGAGGATAGCGCACACTATGTATATGCTTGGCCTGCGGCTATCAAAAGTCTTATAGGGCGATATTTTACCAAAGCGCAAACGCTTCCGTTCGCGGCTTATCAGTTCTATAAACCATTCAAATCAGAAAGTTCGTTGCAATGCTGCGTCACCAACGACCATATATTTGCAACACTATATAAGAACCGTACACTGCACTGGCACCAGGTATTCCCATATCAGAATACAGAGGATATAGCTTACCAGCTAAAGCATATATGCCAGCACCACGAGCTGCAAAATGGAGAAACAGTAGTACAGTGTACTGCTGCTAACCGTGCGTTGGCAGACTATGTAACGGAACTTTCTCAATACTTCCCCGACCTGAAAGATGGTAGCGGCAACGTCGTATCGAACGACCGTAGCTGGACGGGAACAATTTATTTATTACAACAACTATACGCATGCGCATTATAGGAGGTGAATTCAGAGGCAGAAGATTTACTCCGCCTGCTAAAACACCTGCAAGGCCTACAACAGATATAGCCAAAGAAGGCTTGTTCAATACCTTGCACAACATGATGGACCTTGAAGGGATAAAGACCTGTGATATATTCGGTGGTACGGGTAGCATCAGCTACGAGCTGGCATCGCGAGGTGCGGCAGACCTTACACTAATAGAGCAAGACAGAGGTAATATCAACTTCATCATAAAGACCACAAAAGAACTAGGCATCTACGACAAGTTCAAGATAATAAAGGGTGATGTTTTCAAATTTATGAAGAACAGTACAGAGCAGTACGACTTCATATTTGCGGGTCCGCCCTATGCGTTGCAGAATATCGATGATATTCCTAAGCTACTGTTTGAAAAAGAGATGTTAGCACCTGAAGGCATCTTCGTACACGAGCATACTCCGCGCAACGACTATCAACAACATCCCAACTTCTTACGCATGAAGAACTATGGGACAACGATATTTTCATTCTTTCATAATCCAAGCTAAGCTGACATGGAAAAGGTTTGCATATTCCCGGGAACATTTGACCCTATAACAAAAGGACACGTAGACATCATCAAGCGTTCCATATCATTGTTCGACAAGATGATAATAGCCATAGGTGTAAATGCGAATAAGCAACCGATGTTCACCATTGAGCAACGCACACAATGGATAAAAGATATATTCAAAGACTACCCTATCGTAGAGGTGACCAGCTACACAGGGCTAACCATCAACTACTGTAAAGAAGTGGGCGCACAGTACATGATGCGTGGTATACGCTACATTGCCGACTTTGAATATGAGAAGGCCATTGCAGATATGAACCGTATGTTGGCCCCTGAAGTAGAGACCATCTTCCTTACATGCTTGCCTGAATACTCTACCATATCATCTACCATAGTAAGGGATGTGATACGCAATGGAGGTGATGTAAGCCAACTGGTACCTGAAGAGGTGAAGCTGTAATAAATACCTACCATGAGAGCACTCACTACTATTGTCCTGGTATTCATAAGTATAGCAGCTTATGCACAAAGTTTTGAGTATCCTAAACTAATAGACACCGCCACATCTATCAATTCATTTGCACCTGATGGCTGGGTAGTACTGGATAGTACACTAGGCGACCTGAATGGTGATAACATCAATGATGCAGCAATTGTCTTGCACCGTATAGATAGTACTATGGTCATTGAAGAGCAAGACAGCCTCATCACCTACCCAAGAATACTGTTAATAGCTTTCAGAACTAAAGAAGGGCAATTCTACAAAGTAGTACAGAGCAATAAGTTCATCATAAACCGTAAACGGGTATTAGGTCTATCCTTCAACTCTACAGCACCGTATGAAGGTATATTCATCAATAAAGGTATACTGAGAATAGACTTTCATCTCTTCTTTTTGTCGGGTAGCTGGTACATGACCAATAGTAGTTATAAGTTCAGATATCAAGACAATGAGTTCAAGCTGATAGGCGCAGACTACCTTTCTTTCCATCGTGCTACTCATGACAGTGAAGAGTACAGCTTCAACTTCCTTACAAAGAAGTATACCGTAACAAAGATGATCGCTGATGAGCAGACCACACCAACAGAGTGGCACAAGCTAAAAGCAGATGCTCTAAAGACATTTGATACGTTTGAAGCACCTTTCACTTGGGAAGTGATAGAAGGCCTATATCTCTAAGGCATTTTTATAGTCTGTTAAGATAACCTAGTAATACTTCAGCATTACCCATGGCATCATTCACGGGGTTATGATCATGCTTGGTTTTCCTGAGTTTCTTCCAATTGAAACGCAGATTCTTTTCATATCCTTGAACAAGGTCAGCTATTCTTCTTGAGGAATGTCCAAAAGGATTACTACCAATAAAACTAAGGAAATACCAATTCATCCAGCCGAAATCGAACCCATTGTTATCCGACCAAAATATAGGTCGCCCATTTACATTATCAGCTATCCAATTCTTAGCTTCCAGCATTACTTTCTCAGGCTCGTCAAACAGTAATGTTTCTTCATGAGTAAAATTTGATACTGCAAGTGCTTCGGGGATATAATTGTCTGATATAGGTTTTAACTGTCCTCTGAATGTTCTTTTAAATTCAGGTTCTACTATTACCATTCCGAAGTCTATCATAGAATGTACACCATGTATAGGACCATTCGCTTCTACATCTACAACGATGTGTTTTATTTCTTTCATAGGGTTTTATTATACCACAAAATTAAAAAAGAAAACGCAACCTATCTCCTATCACATCTTAAAAAACAACTTTATACCTTTGCGTAATAGATACGCAGATATGTCAATTGAACAAAACATAAAAATAGCGGTAGATGCAGTTGTATTCGGCTATGCAGATAACAAGTTGCAGCTATTACTCATCAAGCAAAAGTTTGGTGCACAAAAGGGCAAATGGGCACTACCCGGCGGTTTTGTTCTAGACAAAGAGTCGCTGACGGATGCTGTATCAAGAGAACTAAAAGAAGAGACCGGAGTTACTGCCAATTACCTGGAACAGCTTTACACTTTTGGCGATGACATCAACAGAGATAAGCGTGGCAGAGTGATAACCGTAGCATATATAGCATTACTAAATCCTGACAACTATACACTACAGGCATCAACAGATGCGGCAGACGCACAATGGTATGCCGTGGACGAATTACCCAAACTAGCCTTCGATCATAAACTAATCGTAGAAAAAGGACTAAACAGACTTAAGACCAAGATAAACTATCAGCCCATAGGCTTTGAACTATTAGATACATTCTTCCCGTTCTCAGACCTTGAGCACCTATACCAAACCATCCTCAACAAAGGTATAGACCGCCGAAACTTCAGAAAGAAGATACTAAGCTTTGGCATACTGGAAGAAACAGATAAGATGCAAAGCATTGGAAGTGGCCGTCCGGCAAGGCTTTACAAGTTTAACAAGAAGCGATATCAGCAACTTGAAAAAGAAGGTTTCCTATTCGATATTAAATTAGTGTAAAAAATACGCAAATTAATTTTGCATCATCACTGTACTTACTTACATTTGCGTAAAACGTACACAAAATGATACTCAACCTAGATATAAACTTCGATCCGTACCCAGAGCAACAAAAGATAGGTTACGAGCTTATCACTTTTGCAGGAGGGGAACCACATATAAGAATAAAAGACAGCCTAGAGAAAAGTGAGCCTGTAATGATCACCCATAGACTATGCAACTTCAACAACGTAGGCGAACTACTAGTGACAGTAAATGCATTGCGCAACATGGGTGTAAAAGAAATAGCTGCTACACTACCCTACTTTCCTGCTGCAAGGCAAGACAGAATTACAGCAACAGGAGAAGCGCTAACAGCTAAAGTATATGCAGAGCTGATAAACAATCTGAACTTGGAAGAGGTAGTAGTATATGATGCACACTCTGATGTAGTACCTGCATTACTGAGCAACTGCAAAGCGATAAGTAATCATAGATTCATAGAGCAAGTAACTCGTTCAATGAACAACGACCTAGTACTTATATCTCCTGATGGTGGTGCATTGAAGAAAGTATACAAACTGGCTACACACCTACAGAAATATGATGTTGTAGAATGCTCAAAAAGTAGGGATACGGCAACAGGAAAGCTATCAGGTTTTAAAGTATATGCTGATGACCTACAACAAAAAGATTGCCTTATAGTGGATGACATCTGTGATGGTGGTGCAACCTTTATTGGCCTTGCGGAGGAACTGAAGAAGAAGAACGCTGGCAAGCTATACTTAGCAGTGAGCCACGGCATATTCAGCAAGGGGCTATCGGCATTAACAGAACACTTTGACCATATATACACCACAGACTCATTCAGCAACCTAACCGCGCACGAACAACTAACACAAATCAACCTTTCAACATTACTTTAAAAAACTTTCATATCATGAACCCGCTATTATATACAGACGGCTACAAAGTAGACCACAGAAGACAATACCCTAACGGTACAACAATGGTATACAGCAACTGGACACCGAGACAAAGCCGCATAAAAGGAGTAGAAGATGTAGTATTCTTCGGGCTACAATACTTCATTAAAAAATACATGATAGAGGCATTTCAAAAAGACTTCTTTGACAAACCAAAAGAAGAGGTAATAACCGCATATAGCAGACGCATCAACAACTATCTAGGTCCTAACAATGTAGTAACAGAACATATAGCAGCACTACACGACCTTGGCTACCTACCTATCGTTATAAAAGCGATACCTGAAGGAAACACAGTACCACTAAGAACACCTATGTTCACGCTAAGCAATACCAAGCCTGAATTCTTTTGGTTGACCAACTACTTTGAGACCATACTATCTACAACCGTATGGCTACCATGCACTGCGGCTACCATTGCCAAACAATACAGAAACCTACTTGATAAATACGCAGCAGAAACATCTACTATGCCTGAGTTGGTAGACTGGCAAGGTCACGACTTCTCTATGCGTGGTATGGCCGGCTTAGAAGCTGCTATGCTTAGCGGTGCAGGGCACTTACTTAGCTTTACCGGAACAGACACCATACCTGCCATAGACTTCTTAGAGCAATACTATAATGCCGATGCTGAAAAAGAACTGATAGGCGGCTCTGTTGCGGCAACGGAACACTCTGTAATGTGTATGGGTACAGATGTTGGTGAACAAAACACCTTTGAGCGATTGATAACAGAGATATACCCTAGCGGCATCGTTTCTATCGTATCAGACACATGGGACCTATGGAGAGTATTAACAGAATATCTACCAAACCTAAAAGAGACTATACTGGCAAGAGATGGCAAAGTAGTAATAAGACCTGATAGCGGAGACCCTGTAAACATAATTTGCGGAGACCCAAATGCTACTACAGAGCGAGAACAAAAAGGTGTAATAGAACTACTATGGGAGATATTTGGCGGCAAAGAGAATGGTAAAGGATATAAAGAACTAGACAGCCACATAGGAGCAATATATGGAGACAGCATCACCCTGGAACGTGCAGCACAAATATGTGAACGCTTAAAACAAAAAGGATTTGCATCTACCAACGTAGTATTAGGAATAGGTTCATTTACTTATCAGTATAACACCAGAGATACTTTCGGATTTGCGATGAAGGCCACCTATGGAGAAGTGAATGGTGAAGGCAGAGCTATATACAAAGATCCAATAACCGATGATGGTACTAAACGTTCTGCAAAAGGGTTGATAGCAATAGAAGAAGAAGACGGTATATACAAAATGATAGATGAGGCAACAAAAGAGCAAGAGCAAAACGGATGCTTACAAACCGTTTATGAAGATGGTAAACTAATAATAAATGATAGCCTTGACACCATTAGGAAAAGAATTAGAAACAATGTAGAGAAAGTAGCTTTAGTATAAGCTGCTTTCTCTTTTACTAACATGTCCGCTTACGCTCCATTGCTTTGTACCTGTTGAAGCGTTGTGTTTCTTTTTGTAAACGTTTGATGACGAAGAATATTACAAGTCCATCGTCTATCCAACCCGCGATCGGTACCCAGTCAAAGTCTAGTGGAATAATAACATAGAGTATACCGAACACGATAAACAGGTTAGTGAGCAGTGACATTCTATACTCCCCCCTCCATATTGCCTTCAGCATGCACGATAGTGTTTTTCTATTTCGAAACAGCTGAAACCCCTCCTTCACATTTTTTGTAGACCTTCCCTTCATAAGCTTTTTCCTCTTTGTTTTGTTAGTACAAAGGTACAGGACGGTATGTTGAAGCTTTGTTAAGGGTTGAGGGATAACATTATAGACTTGTTAAAAAAACAACCTCCGTTAAAGAACGGAGGTTTATTAAAATTACAACCACATGCTATATGAATAACTGTGCGAATTACTTCACGATCAGTTTTTGAGTAGCACGTCCGTTTTGGCTTTGTACTGAGATGATGTACATACCTGCATTTAGTTTAGCAGCAGGGATGATGTATTGTTGTAAGCCATTACCTTTTGTCATATTGCCAGCTACTACTGTTCTACCACTCATATCATATACCGTGATAGTAGCATCTTCGCTAGCGTTGTATACTACAGTTACATCCTGCCCCATAGCCGGGTTAGGGTATGTAGCGAATGAGATATCTTTTTTACCGTTGATACCTTTTACAGATACACCTACAAGTTTTGTTTTAGCAAACATGATGTTACCGTTAGAGCTACCACCAAAACCAGTGAATACTAACTTCCAGAAGTCACCATTCTCAGGTTGTAAGAAGTATACTGTTGAATCTGCAATATCGTAACCAGTGCCGTTGAAGTTCTTCCAGTTGTAACCAATAGTATTGATCTCTGCTTTGTAAGTGTGCGCGCCGTAATTATTATAGGTGTTCACATTAGCTATATTCTCAGCTTTAGCAACATGTACACCTCTTGCATGCAAACCACCAGTTACAGAATAAGCAATAGGCACAAAACCTGTATACTGACCAAATACAATATCCCAAGCATCAGCATCCGGCTCGCGACTTACTGTTTGGTTACTTACTAAAGAAAAATAACCAAACTGCTTGTTATTAAAGTTTGCCTTATCAACAGCCCCTGTTTGAGGGTTACTACCATCAAGGTTAGCATATTTGAAGCTATATACACCACCTGAAAGAGATTCGATAACTAGTTTTTTGAAGTCACCATTAACAAGTTGGATGATATAGATAGAATCACCTAATACTTTGTGCGTATTGATGTCGTACTGTCCCCAGTCTAGGTCAAAGCCATTGCTAGGGTCAGCATACCTACCCATTGCACCATAGGTCCAAGATGTATCAGAGTTCCAGCGATTGTCCCATGTGCTAAGGCCTGAAGTATCTACAGATGCATAACCAGAAACATCAGATTTAGGGTAGCCCCAAAGCTTAACACCTGAAGCAGAGTTTATACGGATACCAGAAGTAATGCTTTCCATGTCAAATGCAAGATCCCAGTTATCTTTTGGTTGAGTACCTTGCTCATCATTCTCTAAGCTATACCATACATGGTTTGCATAGCCCGCACCTACAGAAACAGTATCGTTAACGGTAGTTTGCGCTACAACTGTCATGAAAGGGACAGAAAGTGCTAAAGAAAGTAGTAGTTTTTTCATCTTTTACTGATTTATGATATTCTGTTTTATATAAATAAATAATTTCCCGTCATCAATTGGGTGATGATAGGCCTACCAAACATATCATGCTTTCGCCATCTTGCTCCCAGCTAAACATGTCATGACCCAACAGGTAGGCCGGACTCATCACTGCCTTGAGTGCCTTGTTATGATTACTATACATGAGTAGAATGTTATGCGAAATTCTATCCTGAAGGTATTTGTGCTTTGTCCGGAGCATATACGTAAGTAAACATAAGGGGCAAACAAGCCATTTTATTAAAACAATAAACGATTCAATTTGTAACTGTATGATCTACAGTACGAATGTGGGAGCAAGTGTTTATTATGATGCAAATATACCGTCACTCAGAACGTATATACTTTTCAAATCGGGAAAAGGAATAGCACAATCGGGAAACCGGGGAGCTTTATGACAATGCAGTGACACTAAGAGGCTTATTGCTTTAATAATGGATAATATTTGCCGTCACAAACTATAAAATATAGTCCATTAGCAATATCGGCAATGCTTATACGCTGACTGCTGGTTGTATACTCTTTTATGAATGTGCCTGAGCTATTGTATAAAAATACTTTTGTGTTTGGTTTTACTCCGCGTATACTAAAAGTGCCCAAACAAGGATTGGGATATAAAAATATTTCGCTATCAAATCCTGTCGTTTTCACTTTAGTTCCGCTCATTACATAAAAGTCTTGTAGTGTTACCAACTGATTATTTATATAATATTTAGCACTCCATTTACCTGCTAAACTATCATTTGGAATGTGTATATAGGTCCAGAAGTAATAATACCAATAATCTTGAGGAGCAGTGTAGCTATAAGAAAACCATAAACTGCCTGTAGGTGTATACCAGTCTACACGTTGTAGATCATTTAGTCTTATGCCTTGTAGCTGCACCCAAAAATTTATTGCAGTATCTGAATATGTATAGAAGGTATCGCGTACATCATATCGCTCTCTTAAAGTATCCAGATCATTGCTATAAGAGGTAAAGCCTTGGTCTATTACTAGAAGAGAAGTATCGTATTGGGGTTGTGTAATCCAAACAGAGGGCATAATGGTTTGGCAAGATCCGGCAAACGGGTCTACAATGTTAGAGTTAGCATCATATATCTCTAAATGCAAATGAGGGTCTGTAGAGCGACCTGAAGATGCCACTTTTCCTATTACCTGACCTACCTGTACCGTATCACCTACTTTCACAAATAGAGAATCTTTCATTAAATGCCCATAGTAGGCAAACAGTGCATTACTATGGTTAATAGCAATGTAGTTTCCCAACCCTCCATTGTTCACTTTCTTACTTCTATCAAATACACCATCTTGCAGCTTGAAAACAATACCATCAGCAGCAGCATATACATATACACCACTGTCCATTGTTTTAAAGCTACGTATAAGAAAATCCGTGCCTTCATGCCCATCATAAGTTTTATTACCACAAGCATAGTTACTTAGCCCAGAAGATGTATCATGATCTACATAGTTCACTATCCAGTAGTCAACACCTGCCACTCCAGCTAGTGGTTGTTGTAGCATTATCTGTGCACGAGAAGACACACCTACACATAGTGAAAAGACAATAATTAATATTACAATATAAATAGACCTC
>CAZPDA010000080.1:0-12169 GCA_964585115.1 uncultured Flavipsychrobacter sp. | reverse complement strand
GTATAGTTGCTTTATTTAGCTAGCGATATAGTTACAATTAATGTATCAACAATTAATACATCAACTACTCTGTAGAATAAATTCTATTGCATCTAATAGGTATATTTCGTGAAATTCGCATGCTTTTTGTTGTTAACAGTGATATAGGGATTTATTAAGCAAAACAGCACACAAATTAATGGACAAAAGGATACTCATCGTAGATGACCATAGTCTGATACGCAAGGGAATAAAGCTATTACTACAAAACCACCTCAATGTTACAAACATTGGAGAAGCTGCAGACTGCTCTTCCCTAATGAATGAACTACAAAAGAAGACCTACACGCACCTAATATTAGACCTTATGCTGTCGGACGGTACTTCTCTAGAGGTGATACCTAATATTCAAAATCTATATCCTAATGTTAGAATAATGGTATTCTCAATGCTTAATCATGAAGTATACGGGGAGGCGTTGAAGCAATATGGTATTTACCACTTCTTACACAAAACATCGGATGAGTACAATACGATAAGGTTCTTGGATGATTTCCTCAACAATAGAGAGGTATTGAAGACTGACGATACAAATGATACGAGTAGAAATCCTTTCGTACTCTTATCAGCCAGAGAGCTAGAGGTGCTTCATTACATGTTTGAAGGGTATGGTACCAAAGAGATCTCTAACATATTGAACTTAAGAATGAGTACAGTATCTACAGTAAAGGGTAGAATATTTGATAAAACACAAACAAAGAATCTAAAAGAGCTCATGCAACTAGGCGCATTATACGATATTAACTATATGTAGCCTGACTACTGTATAGTATAACCACACAGCCCCATATATGCTACATACTGCCCCAAACACACAAGTAACACAACTGTTTCTTACAGCTGCCGTATCCGGTGTATCAACTGCCGGATTGATGTATTATGCTTTCAAAAAGCAACATCTTAAAAAAGAGCGCTTATTGAAAAAACATGTAGAGCGTAAGATAAATGAGATACAGCGTAAGAATACCGAACTAGAAAAGGTTGATAAGATAAAGACAAGGCTTATATCTATCGTAAGTCACGATATTGTTACACCTCTACGTTTCATGAACATGGTAGGTAAAAAACTACTGGTGCAAGAAGACGGTTCGGAAGAACTGAAACATGAGATACTAAATGAGATAGTAGTAACTGCTCACGAACTGGAGGTGCTAACCACCAATGTGCTGAACTGGATAAAATATCAGAATGATAACAGAAAGCCCTTAAGAGAAGACCTGAATTTAAAGATGCTTATAGACCAGGTTCTCTTTGTAGTAGGAGGTATGGCTAAGCAAAAAGGTATACTCTTGACCAATGAGGTAAAGGAAAAGCTAATAACACATCAACATTATGAGCCATTACGTATCATCATCTACAACTTAGTAATGAATGCACTCAACTTTATGAATGAGGGCAACATAACTATAACTGCCAAGCAGATAAACAAAGGGTTATTGATAATAGTAAAGGATGAAGGCTTTGGCATGACACAGCAGCAAATAGATAATCTATTATCAGAAGAGGTTGTCGTATCGTCTGCCAACAGTAGTGGTAAAAAAGGTAATGGCTTAGGCTTTCTTATAATCAAAGACCTGCTTAAGCTTACTAATGGTAAATTCACCATATCCAGTACTAAAGGTAAAGGAACGAGGATAAAGCTGTTCTTCCCTAAAAACTAAAAAAGTGCCAAGAGGCACTTTTAAGATGGGAGGCTAATGGGTCTCGAACCCACGACCTTCGGAACCACAATCCGACGCTCTAACCAACTGAGCTATAGCCTCCATATAGATTGGGGACGGCAAAGGTAAGCAAATTTGATAATTCATCAATCTACTCGCAGTTTTTTTTCTGTGGTTTTTAAAAGTGCTAATATTTTGCATAAAGCTGTTGTTTTCAACAGTTTTAACAAAAAAAACGTACTAAGCCTGTTATATTTGCGCTTCAAATCAGCTTTTTATATATGAAACGTGTGCTCCTAATTGTGGCTTTGTTCCTTTCTCCTTTGTGTTTGCTAGCTCAGGATGCTAAAGATGATAGTAAGAAGGATGTAGTAAAAAAGCCGTCGAGAGACTTTTTGATGATACAACTAACCCATGAAAGATGGATGGCTCCTGATAGTGTCAATACTACTGGTATCGGCCGTGGTTTCAATCTTTACTTATGCTACGACTTTCCTATCAATAATTCTAACTTCAGTTTTGCTGCAGGCTTAGGTATCGGTACTTCTAACGTCTACCTAGATAACCAAGAGATAGTAATGACAGATGCTGATAGTAATGCACAAGCTAGATTTATAGATGAGAGCAAAGATTATAAGAAGTATAAGCTTACAACTGCTTATGTAGAAGCTCCTTTTGAGCTACGCTATTTTGGTAATAAGTATAACCGTAACAAGGGATTTAAGGCAGCACTAGGGCTAAGAGTTGGTAACCTACTTGGTGCACACACAAAAGGTAAAGAGACGGGTACTAAGATCATATACAAAACAGGTACAAAGAACTTCTTAGAAACATGGCGCTTTGCGGCTACAGCTCGTATAGGTTGGGGCAACATAACACTGATGGGTACTTACAACCTGAACAACCTTTATAAAGAAGGTCAAGGACCGGAGATCACACCTTACTCATTGGGTATCTGTATCACAGGTCTATAGTCGAGTAGAACATATCAACTCATTTATAGAGCCTCGCGATAGCGAGGCTTTTTTGTTGTTTTTTGTTGCAAATATTATGTGGTGTTGATAAGTAACAGGTGCTACACAATGTGGTTATTGAAAAATAACTGCATACATATACAAGGTATGTATCTATGTTGTTTTTTGTTGCAAAATGTTGTAGGAATTTATAGGGTTTCAAAGAACTTTAACTACTGCAAAAATACATAAAATTATTTATTTAAACATCATATGTTTGTCCCTCTATACTGATGTCGCTATTGGGGAATACGGCTTGTGCTTCTTCCTTAAAAGGTTCTAGTTCTTTGTATTTGGATGAGTAGTGCCCTAACAGTAGTTTTTTAGCACCTGCTTTCTTTGCCAACTCTGCCGCTTGCTGTGCTGTGCTATGGAACCGTGCTGCTGCTTTTTCTGCTTCGGTATGTACGTAGGTAGACTCATGGTACATCATGTCTACTCCCGTTATACTATCCAGAAAGTCTTCGGTATAGATAGAGTCAGCACAATAGGCATATTTCTTAGGGTGTGGACCCTCGGTAGTTACCATGTCATTTGTGATGACCGTACCATCCTTACGTGTATAGTCGTACCCTTGCTTCAGTTTATCATAATAGTAGCGAGGTATCTCATATTCACGACATTGCTGTGGTAATATCTTACGTCCTCTTGTTTTGCTCTCTACCAAAAAGCCATGGCATGGTATCCTATGGTTTACAGGAAAGCATTTTACACTAAAAGTATCTGTCTCTACCAATAGTTCTTTTCCTTCAGGCAACGGGTGGAAGTAGAAGGGATAAGAGAACTCTGTATCAGCAGTTTCTTGTATCACTTTGATGATACCTTCTAATGCAGCAGGAGCATATAGATGCAAGGGTTGTGTACGCCCTAGCAAGCTCATACTATTGATAAGCCCCGGCAGGCCGAAGTAGTGATCGCCATGCATGTGGCTGATGAATATATGTTGCAACTTGCGCCAGCGCATGCCAAAGCGCTGCATTTGTACTTGTGTTCCTTCTCCACAGTCCAGTAGGAGGTATTCTCCGTATACTGATACAATTTGTGCTGTAGGGTGCCGCCCGAAAGCAGGTAGCGCCGAGTTATTACCTAGAATAGTTACTCTCATTAAGTCTGCTTAAATCCGTTTCACATTTTGGTGGGGTACAAAACTGTCTATTCTAAAATTACGAAAACGTAGTATTAATTCTAACCTTCATTGAATAGGTCTCTTTCCAATATCTCCATGCTGATGATGTCTATAGCTTCAACAACTGTTGGTGCTATGTTAATTATATTGTCAGTGTTTTGTCCTTTTATGGCAGTAAGTATCTCCTCATTTATACCGGTAAACACCAACGACCTGCTATTTTCATAGCTGTTATTATGCATTTCTTCCAACTGTGGAAATGACGCGATGTCCGCTTCCAGACAGTTGTGTAGGTCTATTATGTAGTTCTGACTGCCGTTTTCAGTAAGTTCTTTACACTTTTCAGCCAAGGCTGCTGTCAAATTAGCATCCAGTTCATTAGATATCGGCGTTATGTGCACATAAGTTTGTTTGGTATCAATTTTGAACTCCATATTGTAAGTAGTTTGTAATGGGTGTTATGCAAAAATAAAAATAACACATCTAAGCTAATTTCTTTCGTATATTGAGTTATACGGGTTATTGTACACTTTGTAACAATGAAGATATAGCCAAACCTAATATTACTACTACGATCATTATCGTTAACTTTATTATCTAAATAAGGAGCAGATTCATGGATTCAAATTTTTCACCTAAAGTAAAAGAGATCATTTCTTATAGTCGTGAGGAGGCCTTACGCTTAGGGAATGACTTCATAGGTACGGAGCATCTTTTGCTAGGTTTAATAAGAGATGGGGAAGGATTGGCTGTAAAGGTGCTGCAAACATTGCAGGTAGACCTTTATGATCTGAGAAAGGAATTAGAACTAGCAATCAAAGACAAAAGCAACAAACCTCTTGCTAATATCAATAGCTTACCGCTTACGAAACAGGCGGAGAAGGTTATTCGTATAACTGTATTGGAAGCAAAGGCACTAAAAAGCCCGAGTGTAGAAACAGAACACTTAATGCTGTCAATACTTAAGAACAAAGAGAATGTTGCTACACAGATATTACATCAGTATGATGTGGATTACGAACGTTTCAAAACGGAACTAGGCATCCTACAAGGCGAAAGCCCTAAGGGAGACTATGGCGATCCGGGGTCGGAAGAGTTTGAGGAAGAAGATGAACGCCGCCAGTTTCAGCAACGTCGCCAGACAGGTAATACAAAATCAAAAACACCTGTATTGGACAACTTTGGTAGAGACATTACCAAAATGGCAGAGCTGGATAATCTAGATCCGATAGTAGGACGTGAGGAAGAGATAGAGCGTGTATCGCAGATACTATCTCGTAGAAAGAAGAATAACCCAATACTTATTGGTGAGCCCGGTGTTGGTAAAACAGCAATAGTAGAAGGACTAGCACTAAGAATAGTACAGCGCAAAGTATCGCGTGTATTGTTTGACAAGCGTGTGATAAGCCTAGACCTTGCAGCATTGGTTGCAGGTACTAAATATCGCGGACAGTTTGAGGAGCGTATGAAGGCCATAATGAATGAGCTGGAGAAGAACCGCGATGTGATACTGTTCATAGATGAGATACATACCATAGTAGGTGCAGGTGGTGCGTCTGGTTCGTTGGATGCTTCGAACATATTTAAGCCGGCACTAGCACGTGGGGATCTGCAATGTATCGGAGCGTCTACGTTGGATGAGTACAGAATGCACATTGAAAAAGATGGTGCGTTAGATCGTCGTTTCCAAAAAGTAATTGTTGATCCGCCAAGTGTGGAAGAGACCATTACTATACTGAACAACATCAAGACGAAGTACGAGGATTTCCATAACGTAACATTCGATAGTGAAGCGATAGATGCTTGTGTGAAACTAAGTGACCGCTACATGACCGACAGACTATTGCCGGATAAGGCGATAGATGTGATGGATGAGGTAGGTGCAAGAGTGCACCTTAAGAACATCAATGTGCCGGACAATATCCTTGAGCTGGAGAAGAAGATAGAAGATATAAAGCAAGAGAAGAATAAGGTGGTGAAGAGCCAGCGTTTTGAAGAAGCGGCAGCATTGCGCGACCGTGAGAAACGCCTTGGCGAAGAGCTGGAAAAAGCTAAAGCAGAATGGGAAGAAGAAGCTAAGCACAAGCGCTACCCGATAAACGAAGAGCACATTGCTGAAGTAGTGAGTATGATGACAGGTATACCTGTGATGCGTATGGTGGAAGCCGAAAGCAACAAGCTACGCCGTATGGGTGATGACCTGAAAGGTGCTGTAGTAGGACAAGATGAGGCGATACTAAAAGTGGTGAAAGCTATTCAGCGTAACCGTGTGGGATTGAAAGACCCGAAGAAACCTATTGGTTCATTCATCTTCTTAGGACCTACGGGTGTTGGTAAAACTGAGCTTGCACGTGCACTGGCACGCCACATGTTCGATAGTGATGAGTCGCTGATAAGAATAGACATGAGTGAGTACATGGAAAAATTCTCACTTAGCCGTCTTATAGGTGCGCCTCCGGGATATGTTGGTTATGAAGAGGGCGGACAACTTACAGAGAAAGTACGTCGTAAGCCATACTCTGTAGTATTGCTGGATGAGATAGAAAAAGCACACCCAGATATCTTCAACATACTATTACAAGTATTGGATGATGGTGTATTAACTGATGGTCTTGGCCGTAAGGTAGACTTCAAGAATACAATGATTATCATGACATCGAACATCGGTGTTCGTCAGTTGAAAGACTTCGGTACAGGTGTAGGTTTCTCTACGGCTACAAGAGCAGAGAATGCAGAAGAGATAAGCAGAGGTGTGATAGAAAAAGCACTGAAGCGTACCTTCTCTCCTGAGTTCCTTAACCGTATTGATGATGTGGTCATCTTCAATTCTCTTGATGAGACCCATATCGCTAAGATCATCGACATCATAATGAAAGATGTATTGAAGCGTATGGATAACCTTGGTTTCTCTCTGGAACTTACAGATGAGGCTAAGAAGTTCATTGCCGAGAAGGGGTATGATCAGCAATTTGGTGCAAGACCACTGCATAGAGCAATACAGAAATATCTGGAAGATCCGCTTGCAGAGGAGATACTGAACCAAAAGATAAAAGAAGGCAATATTGTAAAAGCAGACTTTGACGAGAAGGAAAGCAAGATCAAGTTCACGATCAAGAACAAACCTTCTACTAAAAAGAATGAATCTGCCTCAACGGAAGGAGATAGTTAAGTAGTTTAACTAATAGACATAAATAAAGCGGGTAACAATGGCTACCCGCTTTATTATTTTGAGTAATAAATTATTTGTCCTCCCAACAACTTTGATCTGTCACTTTCAACATAGTAGTATCAAAACCTTTAGCACTTACTCTGTCGAGAATGTCATTGTATAATGTGCGGTTCATCTGTGGCGTACGGCTTAGTATCCACAGGTACTCTCTATTAGGATGCCCCACTACAGCATAGCTGTAATCATCGGCCAGGTCTATTATCCAGTACTTCCCTTTGAATGGCCAGAAGAACTGTACCGCAAGCTTTGCATTTGTCTTTTCATCTTTTACAAAAGCCTTCCCTACACTTTGCTTTCTACCATCTTCTACGTTGCAGGAGTTGTCTACTCGTACTGTTCCGTCATCATTAAGGCTATATTCCGCCGTTGTACAAGAGCAGCCCTTCTGAAAGCTTTGTGGGAATGATGCTATTTCATACCACTTGCCCATGTACTTATTGATGTCTACATTGTCTACCGTCTGCAAAGGCTTATTACTGCTGCAAGCACTAAATGCAAATATACTCGTGATGAAAAGTATGATCCACTTCATGTAGTTATAACAATCACATACAGGCAATAGTTTAATAATATACTAGTAAACCAGTGCTAACACAGGGGTAAAGCTAATGCGCGTAGTTTGGTAAAATTTCTGTTATGCAAAAAGGTATACTCATTTTAATAGCGTTGGTAGCAGCACTACAATCGCTGGCACAGCCGATAACTCCACATAATATTGTGAAGCCGCAAAGAAGTGGCAACGATGCTGCAAAGACAACAGCACTTGTTTATGACCCTTCACTTAAGCCATTCTACCATGGTGTGGCTAGTGGAGACCCGACCACAACAAGCGTTATCATATGGACAAGGGTAACACCGGATACGCCTACTACTGTATCTGTTTCGGGTACTTACCAAATAGCGATGGATACTGGTTTTAATAACGTGATCAAGACGGGGAGCTTTACAGCCGATACCAGTACTGATTTCACAGTAAATGTAGATGTGACAGGACTTACTGCGGGCAGTACTTATTACTACCGTTTTATATCAGGCGGTGTATCATCGCTAATAGGTAGAGCTAAGACCATACCTACTACAAATGTGAACAACTTGAAGTTTGCCATCGTCTCTTGTTCTAACTATGAGGGTGGATATTTTAATGCATATGCAAGCATAGCCCAACGCAATGATCTGGATGCTGTGATACATTTGGGAGACTACATCTATGAATATGAGAAAGGTGCCTATGGTATAGGGTTGCCATCAAGAGAGAACGAGCCGGGAACAGAGATATTAACTCTAGCAGACTATCGCACACGTTATTCATTATATCGTTTGGATAAAGATCTTATCCGTTTACATCAGCAACATACATTCATCACCATATGGGATGATCATGAGTCGGCGAATGACTCTTATGTAGATGGTGCAGAAAATCATAATGCGGGTGAAGGTAACTGGACCGTAAGAAAGAGCACCTCTAAGCGCGTATATTTTGAGTGGATGCCGATACGCAACAATGCGAATAAAAGTATCTACAGAAAGATATCTTACGGTACACTGTGTGATATATTGATGCTGGATACACGCCTTGAAGGAAGAACACAACCACCTGCACACTTTGATACACCTGATACAGGTTCTTTAGCAAGAGTTATCATGTCGCAAACACAACAAGACTGGATGTTGAACAATATGAAACAAACATCTGCTACATGGAAGATCATTGGTAATCAGGTGTTGTTCTCTACATTCAACGTTGGCTTTGCTGGTGGCTTTACGGATGGTGTGCCTGACCCTACAAACATAGACTCTGTACGAGCAGCAGAAGATATATTCATTGACAATTGGGAGTCTTATCCTACACAGCAAGGAGCAGTATTAGACTCTATAAGAGATAACGGTATCAACAATGTAGTGTTTGTAACAGGAGACTCGCACTGTAGCTGGGCTTTTGATATTCCGAAGAATCCGGTTGACTATCCTAACCCGCTAAAAGGAAATATACCTACACCAAATGCTTATAATAGCTCGACTAAGGAAGGGTATGACAGAGTATCGCAAGAAGGGTCTTGGGCAGTAGAGTATGCAACGCCATCCATCTCATCACCAAACTTTGACGAGTCTGTAGGTGCTGCTGTTACAGCTCAGTTCGAATATTCTATGAACAACCCACTACCATCGCCATTCCCTGCTAATACCATATACAATCCGCACTTGAGATATGTAGATCTTGATAAGCATGGTTACTTCTTGCTAGATGTAAAAGAAGACTCTGTGCATGCTGATTACTACTACGTCAGCCGTATTGATACCAACTTTGCTACAGTAACTATGGGCGCGGCATTTAAAACCTTGAAAGATACCAACGAGGTACATACAGCGTCAGGTGCAGCCCCTGCAAAAGCAACACAGGATATTCCTACACCTGTTAATCCGCCGGCAACGAGTGTTGACAATATGGCATCAGACCTTGTAGTATTTGCGGTGTACCCTAACCCTGCAAATAGTGAGATATTCATTCACTTGGGTTTGCAGGAGAACACTACTATGCAAGTAGAGGTATATGATATGACTGGTAAAAGAGTAGCTGTATTAGTACCACAAAAGCAGTATAGCAAAGGTGTATACAACATCCACACTTCGCTTGCAGCTATTACGGCAACAGGTAACTACATCATACACTTTAAAGGAAGTGATATGAACAAATCATTTATGATCAATGTAGTGAAGTAAGATTTACTACTGTATAAATAGTAAAGGTGTGCAATAAGCGCACCTTTATTGCTTTGCAGACCAAACGTATGTTGATGAAAAAGTGTCTTGGTAGGTGATGTCTAGGATTATTACAGCTATAATAATGCTTGTTGGCCTTAATGTGTCAGCACAGAACTTAGTGCCTAATCCTAGTTTTGAGGATTATAATCAATGTCCTCAGGTATTATCTACTATGCCTTTCTCAAAAACATACAGCAACTTTGTAACGGTTAAAGACTGGTCTAACCCTGTAAAAAATAGTACTCCTGACTACTACAACAGGTGCGCAAACTTTTCTTCAGGTGTTGATGTTCCATTAAATGGTAAAGGTTATCAAGAGCCACTGACAGGAGATGCCTATGCAGGAATAATTGCATATAATCAATTCTCTAACCCTACAGGCCATTACTATAGTGAGCATATATACTGTAAGCTGAAATCTAAACTGATAGCC
Source organism: uncultured Flavipsychrobacter sp. (assembly GCA_964585115.1). Lineage (GTDB taxonomy): Bacteria > Bacteroidota > Bacteroidia > Chitinophagales > Chitinophagaceae > UBA5543. The sequence goes on along the minus strand of CAZPDA010000080.1, from coordinate 1,908 downwards.
GGAGTTACCTACAATGTGTCTTTTTATGTGAGTGCAACCTATCATCCGTTAGCAACAGATAGCTATTGTGCATTGGATAGATTAGGAGCATACTTTTCAGATACCATATTCTATACAGAAGTAAATGACCATTTGGTAGCACCATATCATATTAAGAGTACACAGGGGATACCAATAGATGATACAAGTAGCTGGACAAAAATATCAGGTGAGTATACTGCACACGGAGGAGAAGAATACATGGTAATAGGCAACATGGATGACAATAGTAACTTACAGGTGAAGGATTATTTCCCTAATACTCCATCTCTATATAAGCAGTGCTATTATTATATTGATGATGTATCTGTAATAAGAAAACCGCATTGTGATACATTATATAGTAAGATTGATACCTTCTTTTGTCATAATGATAGTTTGGTTTTGACATCAAGTGCATTAGGAGCAAATAGCTATACTTGGAACCAAGGACAGTCATCTAATAAAGTAACCGTATATGCACCGGGAGTATACTGGTGCAGGGCCACAAGTGACACTTGTGACTACTATGTAGATAGTTTTGTGGTTAAGTCTTTTGTATCAGTTCTTGAAGGTAAAAAGAAAGATACTGTTATCTGTTTGTATGATTCACTGACCTTTACACTAAATGCTACAGCAACATCTGCAGATAGATATGTGTGGAGCACAGGAGATACTACTGTTAGTATTGCTATAAAAGATACGGGTACGTATTGGTGCAGATCTATCCAAGATTGTGTACTGTACCAAGACACTTTCAAATTCACACATACATCATTTGACCATACAGTAGACTTAGGTGCTGATACCATTATATGCAATGGCGAAACGTATACCATTGGTAAAGAGATTTTTGAAGAAGTAGAGTATATATGGAATACAGGAGAGGGTGTATGTTGTATAACGCCCGATAAGAGTGGCAAGTATCAGCTGACTGTGACAGACGGATGTACAAAATATGAGGATGAGGTATTGCTAGAGTTTGATAACTGTATCAACTGTATACTGATACCATCTGCCTTTAGCCCTAATCAAGATGGTATGAACGATCAGTATCGTGCATTTACCAGATGCGGATTAAAGGAATACGAACTACTCATATATAATAGGTGGGGTGAGCAAGTATATAGAACAACAAACATTACATCCGGCTGGGACGGACAGTATAAAGGCCAGCGAGCAGAAGTAGGTGTTTATTATTATTTGGTTAAGTATAAGTTCAATTCATCTGATGAAATGAAAACCAATAAAGGCAATCTCACTTTGATACGATAGCCTATGTTATTAAGGCTAGAGCCTGCTCATCTTTAGCTTTTATAAGGTTTCTTAGCGCATGTTTGATAATCCATTTTGTATTGGCATTATCAGTATCAGCCCAACTGGTTAAAACTTGCATAGCATATTCCGGTCTTTCTTTCAGCAGGTCGTTCATATGGTTGGCTACAGACTTTTGTACGAATTTTGAATCATCTTCTTTCAATAGATATAATATCTCAATTACAGAATCGGGTTCATCAAGAAAAACAGTAAGCTTTTGAGCCCAAGGCAATTTGGGACGTAACCCTTCACTGGCTAGCCTACGTGGGTGGAAGCTCTTGTCCTTAGCCCAGCGTTTCATATACTTTAATGAAGCTTTAGGTTTAGCTACAATGTATGGCCTTATAGCAAACTCGCCTGTGTTCCGTTTTGTGATCTCATAGATAGCCTTCATCGAAAGGTCGTAATGCTCCAAACCATTCACTTGCACAAAGTGCGCAATTGGCCCTATCCACCAGAAGTTTTTAAACATTCCTGTCTCATTCGGGTTCTCCGGACCTAGAATACTCAACAATAATTGCAAAGCTTCAGGGTAGTCATCGGGCACGTGTTTCTATAACTTAGAGCTAATAA
>CAZPDA010000079.1:0-12196 GCA_964585115.1 uncultured Flavipsychrobacter sp. | reverse complement strand
AATGAAAGAGCTGGTAATAGCATCTGATAATAAAGGAAAGATAGCAGAGATAAAAGCTATGGTGGATGGTATTACATTACTATCCTTAGCTGATATTGGTTTTAGTGAAGAGATACCCGAGCCTTATGATACCTTCAACGAGAATGCCTATACAAAAGCAAAGACCGTTGCAGACCATTGCGGTAAGAGTGTCTTTTCTGATGATAGTGGTATCATCGTTCCATCTCTTGATGGAGAACCTGGAGTGCATAGTGCCTATTATGGTGGTCATCCGCGTAGTAATGAGAAGAATAATGAGCGATTACTGAAAGAGCTGCAAGGTAAAACTGAAAGAGCAGCATACTATAAAGCAGTCATTTGCCTGATATGGGATGATGATACACATTACTTTGAAGGAGAGTGTCATGGCACAATAGCGGAAGCTCCCGCAGGTGATGGTGGTTTTGGGTACGACCCTTTGTTTATACCAACAGGGTATGACAATACCTTTGGCGAACTACCTGCCGAGGTGAAGAACAAGCTAAGCCATAGAGGTAAGGCAGTAGCCAAGATGGTTGCATTTTTGAAAGAACAGATAGCGTAATAAGATGAAGTTCTCAATAGGAGATAAAATAGTACTGAAACAGACCGATGAAGAAGGGGTAGTGGTGAACTACCTGGATGGTGATATGTTTGAAGTGCAGGTGAATGGTATACGGTTTCCGGCACATAAAGATGAGTTGGACCATCCATACTTAAAATGGTTTACCCAAAAGAAGCAGAAGCAAAAAGAGAACAAAACGGTAGTGCCTGAACAGCTACCTGTTGAGAAGCAAAAGCTGCGTAAGCCTAAACTGCCAAAGGGTGTATACCTCTCTTTCTTTCCTGAATTCAAAATAGAGGAGATGGAAGATGTAGTAGACTACTTGAAAGTATATATAGTGAATGAGCTGCCAAAGCAAATAAATTTTCAGTACGACCTGAACTTAGCAGGCGAGTCTGAGTTTAGCTTGGAAGGTAAGCTGCACGACTTTGGGCATGTGTTCGTACACAGTATCCCGTTTGAGGATATGAATGACAGCCCTAAGATAACATGGCGAATAGACGACCTTGAAGACCCTGAAATGGCTCCTATGGAAGGTTTGTTGAAAATGAAACCACAAAAGGTGTTTCAGCAAGTGCAGCAATTATTAATGAATAATGAGCCTTCTTTCAGCTATTTATTGTTTGACGACTTTAAATCGCTACAAGAGGAGTTTTCCTTCTTCCCCGATACGCCACCTAAGAAAGTAAGAACGATACAAGGCGTAAAGAAAGCTGCTGCAAAGGATGCACCCAAGTATGAGGTAGACCTGCATATAGAGCATATAATAGATAACTATAAAGGCTTGAGCAATGCAGAAATAGTTATGATGCAGATAGCAGAGCTAAATAAATACTTGAGGTTAGCTATCAATAATATGCAGGAGCGTTTGGTCATCATTCACGGAGTAGGTAAAGGTAAGCTGCGTGATGAAGTGCACCGAATATTAGACGAAACCCCTGAAGTCGACAGCTTCTCTAATGAGTGGCATGGTAGCTATGGCTTTGGTGCTACAGAAGTGCTGTTCAAGTATTAGGGTCTGTTTTTCAATTTGTTAAAGAAAGTATAAGACCTGTCTTTTTCAAAAACTATGACGTTGATGTGCTGTTATAAAAGCAGTACCAAAACGAAATATGATATGAAAAAGACAATGATGTTATTAATGGCAGGGTTATTTTCTACAACTGCTATTTTTAGTCAAGACGTAGACAATACAGATAAAGGAGCAAGTTATTTTTCACTTGGACCGGTAGCGGGTTTTGGGCACAACTGGGTATGCGGTATGGATAACCAATCGTTCAAACCATCAGGTTATTTAGGTGTAGGTGCATTATATTCTAAACACGAACACTGGGGTGTAGGAGGTTTGCTAACAGCATCTCACGAAGGGTTTACCCAAAAAGTATATGCAAACGGAAATGAGTACATCAATACTATCGACCCAACGTATTTAAGGTTAACACCAAGAGCTTATTATTTCTTCGGAGATTTTGGTGATAATGTAAGACCAAAGATATACGCAGGACCATCAGTAGCGTACAAGCTAACTGAAGATACCTATATGGACGAACCGGCTATGATGACGGATGGTGTATATAGAATGCCTGAAGGGGAAATTATAAATGACTTTGACTTTGGTGTAAATGCCGGACTAGGAGCAAATATCAAATTATCGACACATACATGGTTAAACCTTGATGCAGATTATTATCATGGACTAACTAACGTTACCAACGACAATAATAAGAATAGAAGTGTAAGAGCTAATGTAGGGGTATTATTCGGACTATAACGTTGTTTTGGTATCATGATGAAAGGGGAGCGTTAAGTGTATTGCGCTCCCCTTATTTTTTTTATAAAGCAGAAAACTTATTAGTGTACTGTTTTCCATACTTATCTGTAGCTATGTAGAAATATATTCCTGACACAAGCTCTATTTGATGAGTACTTCCCTTCTCCACGTGTTCAATAGTTTCTACTTTACTACCGTTAATGTTGTAAATATCTACTGTAGTATAGTCTCCTAAAGCATTTATTGAAACGCTATTATTGCCGATGTTAGTAATGTTCAATTGCTCATCTTGCTTAGCAATGCTATTTACACCAACACTGCTTATGGTAACAGAGTCTTTCCTTATTTCTGTAAAGCAGTTATTAGATGCGGTAAGCGTTACTTCATATGTACCTATCGAAGTATAGTTGTGAGAAGGAGCAGCTTGCGAGCTTGTTTGTCCATCACCAAAACTCCAGCTATAGCTAGTTGCATTGATAGATGTATTGGTAAAGGTAACGGTACTGCCCGTTACGTTATGCTCAAAACCTGAATATACATAGTCTCCATGTTGTATCCACTGATTAAGGCTATCTAATACTACCAATGCAGCATACTGTTGCAGTTTGGCAGCATCGGTTGCGCTTACACCTCCCGTGTAGCTACTACCTACAGGGCTTTTGTGGAAGATAGATGCATAGAATACGCAAGCGTTTAAATATACTCCTGCACTACTTGGGTGAGATTCGTCTGCAGTATATAAATTGATACCAGGTAAGCTGTCTCTTACCACTTTCCAAGCAGCACCTATAGGTGCTGCTATAGCATTATTGTCTTGCGCCATTTGTAGGTAGCTTTGTCTTAAGCGCATTTGCATGCCTTCATAAGTACAAATAGGTGGGTAGAACTGGCAATTAGCCTGATCTCCGTTCTTTCTGCCCCATGTCATGTAAAACATGGTTTCAGAACAATTGTAGTTATCATTTACAAGGCTATCTAAAGTTTTAGCAAAAGGGAAAACCTCATTGGTTACTTGCGACGGAGAAAATGATGGTCTCTGACTCTGCTCTTGCAATACTACCACATCCCATTGTTGCATTTTAATGGTGTTAAGTGTGCCCGGGTCTTGGGAGTGCCCTTCAAGTGTGAAACCGCCCGGAGATACTTCTGTATAGGATAGTGTGTCACCCATGCTGGTAGCTAGCTGTTGTACTACTGCAGGCATACCCGCAGTATAGCTGTTCCCAACGAACAAGACGTCTCTTTTTTGTGCGTCAGCTACTTGTATCGTAGCCATAGCGACCAGTAGCAATGTTATTTTCTTCATACTATTCATGTCTGTCAATATTCAAAGCTTTAACAAGAGAGTCAGCCATCTCATCAGAGTATATACCTAGTGCATTTACCAATACACCTTTTACATTATGCTTATTTGATGATATGGCGTAGAGTATAGATTCGTCTGACGGGTTGCTTTCTCCCTCAAAGCGGTAATACTTGTCTATGGTAAAGTCTTCAGGGTGTACTCTCAACTCCCCACCCATGCAGGTAATACAATCTGTTTGTACATTGAAGTCTTCAGTGTAGCCTTCCTTACGTAGCTCATTCATTTTTTGCGATAGTGTATCCATGATATATGTATGTTTACTATCAAAGTTACACAATGTGCTTAAGTCTATCGAGATAGTACACGCACCTCAACTCTTCTGTTCTTTGCCCTGTCTACTTCAGATCTTTCTACAGGTATCAATGGTCTTTTACGCCCTAAACCTAAGTATCCCAGTCTGGTAGAGTCAATACCTTGGTCTACCAAATAGTCATAAATGAACTTAGCTCGGTTAAGAGAAAGAGCAAACTCTTTAGTGTCTATATCCAAAGCATCAGACGCACCTACTATGCAGCACACATGTCCTTCTATGCGTACTTTCAATGTAGGATTATCTACCAAAGTTTGATACAACCTTGCAAGTTCAGGTTTTGATGCATCGGTCATAAAGTGACGTTCTGCAATAAAATGAATGTTCCTCAAGATGAATGTCTTGCCTATAGGTACTCTAGCTATGTTATAGCTTTTTACAGGTGTTGAAGACTGGTTTTGCGTACTGGTGGGTTGGGTATAATTCAGAATAATATCTACTCTTCTGTCTGATGCATAGCCTTTGGGCAAGGCTATATCTCGTTTTATCTCGCCCTTGCCTATACACATTACTATCATACTAGTGTCAATATTCATGTAAGCTAAGTAGTTTCTTACGCTATTGGCACGGCGTTTGGAAAGCTTGTTGTTGTATCCATCAGTACCTAAATAGTCGGTATAGCCAACTATCATGATCTTTTGATTGTTCTTTATGGCATTGTAGTAAAGTAGGGAGTCTATTTTATGTGTGTTGTAGGTGGTAAGTTGATGTTTGTTTAACTGAAAGTATATACTCAAAGTATCCTGCGCAGCAGAAGACGTGTTATTAAAAATTATTAATAACATCAACCACAGGCAGGTCTTTGACTGTCTTAAAGACATAGATGAGTGATTGTTAATGTGATGTAAAACAGGTTGGTCATATTAGGAATTATTTATCAACAAGTGTGAATATTGTATGTGCATTTTTAATAAATGAATGTGGAATATAATATAAAAACCGTATTCCGCATTTACCTAAATTACATTTAAGTAAAACCAAAAAATCGTTCTTTATGGAAAACACAACTGTTCTAGACGGAGTGCTTTGGCTACTCGTAGGTGTAGTAGCATGTAGCATGGCCGCAGTATTAGTGATAGGTTGGTATAAAGGAATGAATTGGGAAAAGGACCTCAAGAAACGTCAGCGCTAGTTGTAAGTTCTATTGGCTTTGAAGCTCCTTATCACCAAAGTAGAAATGATCTTTATATAAGCTGGTTACGTGGTCGTACAACATTTCCAATGTACCATACCCTGCAATATTCTCATGGGTATGCTTAATACCGCGTACTGTTAATACAGCTTTAGAAACCTCACTGATATTAAGACTGCATTTGTTCGCTTCTTGCTGATAGGAGCGAACATATATTTTAACGGTATCACCTTTAGATGTTTTTCCGTTTATCTTAATACTATCGTTGTAAAAAACGAACATACCTTCTTCCTTCAGGGGAGACAGTTTTAGTTCCCCGATAGAGCTGTTAACCATAATTGACGCATATTAGATGCGGAAAAATAGAGAATATTATTATCTGTTGCAAGCCTTTACGGGTAGGCAATAAAATAATAATCTTGGTTGGTGTGATAAAGCTTTGAAAAACTGTCTTTTGTGAGGCATGGTCTATTTTTTAACCATCTTTTCATTGTAGAAATTCTTAAGCCACAGTCAGTCAAAAGGTCAAAGACCTTATCGGGAGTAGAGCCATAAAAGTCTGATGCACCGAGACCATGTTCAAAGATAATGGTGGGTTGTGTACGCTTGATAGTTTCCACAGCTCCTTCAAACACCAAAAGTTCGCCACCCTCTACATCAATCTTTATAAGGGTAGGTGTATAACTCTTTGGTATAATGTTGTCTAGCAGGTTGGTAACTACAGTAATGGTCTGGTCTTGTTCTTCAGGGCGGTCGTACTTACGCTTCTTCAGTCCGCTGTATGAGGGGTTGCTCACTACATGATTGAAAGATGCTTCACCCATTTCATTACTAAGGGCTACACCATGTATATGACAGTTGGTATTGTGCTTGTATTTGTGCTGCAAGCCCGCAAACATCTCAGGTATAGGCTCAAAGGCATAATGCACGCCATTAGGTGCGTGTTTTAGCATGATGTCCAGCACTTCTCCCTTGTGTGCACCGATGTCTATACAGTAACTATCAGTATCACAAAGCTCCCTGATGACCTGCTTAGTTTGCTTATCATACTGTTGGTTCTTTGTGAATGCTATTGGTATTTTTTTGACCAGTTGCTTGAGTTGCTCTTTCATCATCTGCTTAGTTACACGCCTGTCGGCACCATTTCGGACAGCAATATTAGTTTTTTTCGCCCATACTCTATAATTGAAAAAGAGCTACTCTATGAAAAAGTAGCTCTGCAACAATCGCTATAGGGGATATTGATTCTTTTTATTGAGGAACGTTTACAAAGTTTCCGTCTGTTATTTGATAAGTTGTGCTGCCGTCTGATGCTGTTACTGTAAATGTGCCTGAAATTTGTGTGCCGTTAATAGATGTTACTTCCAACGTGCCCGATTGACCTTGTATGTTTTTTCCATTACTTCCACCTATGAAGTATTGAAAACCTGCTTGCCCTGATGAAGGGTTAGCGCTTATTTGATAGGTGCCGGTAGTAGTACCATAAAAATCTATCTCAATATTCTTATATGGTGTTCCGGCATCTTCCCAATATATTCGGTTCCTATTCGATAGTACTTTCCATGTAGCATTATGGCTTTCTTGAGTGCCATCCATTTTGAAGCAAAGGTTCATGCCATTGCAGGCGGTATTGTTGTTATTATTGCCAGGGTTATTATCATCATTCTTCTTGCAAGAAAATAATGATATCATTAACACAAATGCTGATGATAGTAGTAATAACTTCTTCATAATTAAACGTATTTTGTATGTAGCAAATATCGGCTGATAGCAGGTGGAGAAGAATACACTTTTTGCGGTATTGTTAATCCGTGCCAGTGGGTATAAGCATAGTGTTTACCGAACAAAATTGATAACTAAAGCGTTATAATTATCCATATGGTCAAAACAATAGAGTTGGGCTTACTATCAGTAGAAGACTATCAAGGCTTGCTAGATGCCATGAAGGCTGCGTATGCAAATTGGCAAGGAAGTTATTGGAGTCTGTCTGCTATAGAACGATTGATAAAGAGATTCCCCGAAGGACAGGTAGTAGTAAAGGCTGATGGCAAAGTAGTAGGTTGTGCATTATCCATCATCATTAGATACGATAAGTTTGGAGACAACCATAACTACAAAGGGATAACAGGTAACTACACCTTTAATACACACGACCCCAAGGGAGATACCCTTTATGGAATAGAAGTATTCATACATCCTGACTATAGAGGGTTAAGGTTGGGTCGACGCCTGTATGATGCACGCAAGGAGCTGTGTGAGCAACTGAACTTGAAAGCTATTGTGTTTGGTGGACGTATACCGCATTATCATACCTATGCAGGCGAACTAACACCAAAGGAGTACATACAAAAGGTAAAGAACAAGGAGATATACGACCCTGTGCTAACCTTCCAGTTGTCTAATGATTTTCACGTAAAGAAAGTATTGAAGAGCTACATGCCTGAGGATGAAGCAAGCCTTGAGTATGCTACACTATTGCAATGGGATAATGTATACCATACACCAAAGACCAAAAATCAGTTCAATGCTAAAACATATGTAAGGTTAGGGTTAATACAGTGGCAAATGCGTCCGTATCGTTCGCTGGAAGAGATGTTTGAGCAGTTGGAATACTTCATAGATTCTATTGCTTCTTACAATAGCGACTTTGCATTGATGCCCGAGCTGTTCAACGGTCCGCTGCTTGCAGAGTTCAACAATATGAGTGAGGCAGAGGCTATGCGTGCATTAGCACAGTATACGCCCGAGATAAAGAAGAAGTTCATGGAGTTGGCAATCATGTACAATGTCAACATTATAACAGGGAGCCTGCCAAGTATGGAAGGTGAGGTGATGAAGAATGTAGGTTATCTATGTCACCGTAATGGTAATGTAGAGCAATATGAGAAGATACATATAACGCCAGACGAAGCTAAGTATTGGGGTATACAAGGAGGTAACTCTATTAAAGTATTTGATACGGATGCAGGTAAGGTAGGTGTATTGATATGTTATGATGTAGAATTTCCTGAGCTAGGTAGGCTACTGGCAGAGCAAGGCATGCAGATACTCTTTGTGCCATTCTTGACAGATACGCAGAATGCATATATGCGTGTGCGCTGCTGTGCACAAGCACGTGCTATAGAGAACGAGTGTTTTGTAGCGATAACGGGTAGTGTGGGTAATCTGCCTAAGGTAGAGAATATGGATATACAGTATTCTCAGTCGGCAGTGTTTACTCCGTGCGATTTTGCTTTTCCTGCAAATGGCGTGAAGAGTGAGGCAACACCAAATACGGAGATGATATTGATAGCAGATGTAAACCTGCAATTGCTAGACGAGTTGCATACCTATGGTAGTGTACGCAACCTCAAGGATAGACGTAAAGATTTTTATGAACTTAAGATCATCAATCAAAAATAGAAAACTATGTAAGGTCTTATAGTAAAGGTTTTCAGGCAGTTACATTGGTACACCCTATAGGTGTATTTAGAGCCCAAGTTAATTTTTTGTAACTTTGCGGTGTTCTTTAATTCTTATTGTGCCAAATTATTCGGCACCCGTACCAATAACATGTTACCTCGGTTCATGTTTCTACATATGCCTGAGCATTTTTAGCTACTGAGCTATTAGCCTTTATTCTGTTAGTTTATTTTTTCAGTGGTTTTATTGGTCTGTTGGTTTATTAGCCTTGACAGGGATTAGTTTTTTTAGATTGTACTTAATATAAATGCAGCATAAATAATGACTGAAATTAAGATCTATAATTCGGCACAACTGCCAAACGAAGAAGAGAAAAATCAAGCATTAGACTTTTTGTTCAAACACTTGGAGCAGTATGGCGACCCTCGTGAAGATATAGAGAAAGCAATGGATTACTCATTGCAGAAAGATAACGCACCCGGTGGTTTTGTAGCTACATCAGCTATAGGCAATGAGCTTGTAGGTGCAGTGGTTGTCAACAAAACTGGTATGAAAGGTTATATACCGGAGAATATATTGGTATACATAGCTACGCATAATGGACATAGAGGAAAAGGAATAGGTAAAGAACTAATGAAAGCGGCTATTGATGCAGCTGAGGGTGATATAGCACTACACGTAGAGCCTGATAATCCTGCCAAGTTCTTATATGAGAAACTTGGGTTTACCAATAAGTATTTAGAAATGAGGTTGAAAAAGTAAGGTTATGGCTTTTATTACATTAGACGCTAAGAAATTAAAAGAGAACTACGAACACCTTGAAAACTTAATGACACAGCATGGTATCAAGCTTTCGCTGGTATCAAAAATGTTGTGTGGTAATGAAAAATATCTGGATGTATTGTTGAAGCTGGGTGCTCCTCAAGTATGTGATTCCAGGGTTACTAACCTGCAGATGATCAAAGAGCTTTCTCCTGAAACAGAGACCATATATATAAAACCACCACCAAAGCGCTCGTTAAGAAAGATAGTGGAGTTTGCAGACATCAGTTTTAACACTGAGTACGAAACGATAAAACTATTATCGGAAGAGGCTAAGGCACAAGGTAAAGTGCATAAGATCGTCATTATGATAGAGCTGGGTGAGCTTCGTGAAGGTGTAATGCGTGACGACTTTATGGATTTCTATGCTAAAGTATTCGAACTGCCGAATATTGAAGTAGTAGGTATAGGTGCCAATCTTACTTGTATGTATGGTGTACTACCTAACCATGATAAGCTGATACAGTTATGCCTGTACACGCAGCTTATTGAAGCTAAGTTTAACAAGAAGATACCATATGTATCAGGAGGTTCATCAGTAACTATTCCGCTTATCCATCATAATCTGTTGCCACATGGTATCAATCACTTTAGAGTGGGAGAGACCCTGTACCTAGGTACTGATGTGTATAATAATAAGAGCTTTGAAGAGATGCACAATGATGTGTTCAAGCTGAATGCAGAGATCATTGAGCTGATAGAAAAGCCTATAGTGCCAATGGGAGAGATAGGGCAAAACCTAACGGGTGATACCCTTGAATTTGACCAGCAACAAGTAGCAGACAGAGCATACCGAGCAATACTAGACCTTGGACTGCTAGATGTAGAGCCTGACCATATTAAACCAACAGATGAGCGTTTGGAAATAGTTGGTGAAAGCTCTGATATGATTGTAATAGACTTGGGTACTAACCCCGGCAACTATAAAGTGGGTGACCTTGTAGAGTTTAAGCTAGACTACATGGGTACGCTTAGGGTGATGAACTCTAACTACGTAGATAAGAAGGTGACTAACGCTGATGCTGTATTGCATAAGCCAGACCTTAAGGTGAAACAAGCAGCGGAGACTTCTAATAAGGATAAAGTCACAAAGTAGCCTTAAATTTTATAGCGTTAGGGTTATAGATACCTTTTTGCTACTACCTTTGCATCCTTAGTTAAAGTCTGAAAAGCGGTTCATTCATGAATGAGTTCTTAAGTAAAGTATTTCTTGGAAATAGTATAAAAGACTGGGGTATAGCACTTGGTGTGTTTGCCGGTCTGTATATACTAATACGCATACTCAAGCACTTCATTATTAAATACTTCACGAAGTTCTCTGAAAAGACAGAGACCACGCTGGATGATTTTGTAGTAGAGGTGCTTAAAAAGTCTGTAGTGCCTGCACTGTACTTTGCAGCAGGTTACTTCGCATTCAAGTCGCTCAACTTTAATGAGAAGGTACATGATGCGCTAGAGGTAGCGTTGATGTTCATATTTACATTCTATGTACTGCGCATCATTACTTCCACTATCAAGTATTTTGTATATACTTCTTTAGATAAGTATGATGATAGTGAGGTGAAGAAGAAGCAAGCAAGAGGTATACTCATTATCATCAATGCGATTGTGTGGATGCTGGGCTTTGTATTCTTGCTGGATAATATGGGCAAGGATGTTACTACTATCATTACCGGTTTGGGTATTGGAGGTATAGCCATAGCCTTAGCAGCGCAAACCATATTGGGAGACCTATTCAGTTACTTTGTAATATTTTTCGACCGTCCTTTTGAGATAGGAGACTATATAGTAGTAGACGATAAATCAGGTGTTATAGAATACATAGGTATCAAAACCACGAGAATTAGAACACTTACAGGAGATATACTGATATGCTCTAACACAGACCTGACCAATGCGCGCGTACACAACTATCAGAAGATGGAACGCCGTAGGGTACTTTTTACCCTTGGTGTACTATATGAGAGTACGCAGGAAATGTTGGAGATGATACCCGGTATCATTAAAGAGTCTATAGATGAAATAGAGGGTATTACCTATGATAGGTCTCACTTCTCAGGCTACGGAGCATTTAGCCTTGATTTTGAAACGGTGTATTATGTAGAGGACAATGACTATGCACTACATATGGAAAAGAAACAAAAACTCTTCTTAGCCATATTCAAGAAGTTTAAGAAAGCAGGTATTGGCTTTGCATACCCTACACAAACCATATATATGGGTAGTGACGGTGATGATGCAAAAGAAGATGCAGAGCTAACGGGAAAAACTGAATCGTAAAATATATAAGAAATAAAAGAACTAAGAGGTTAAGCAGTACTTTTCATACGTTGGGTACGCTTGCCTCTTTTTGTTACTATCTTCAGTTCTTCACCCACCACTTGCCAATAGCCATACACTTTGGTGTCCGTAGATTTACGCAAGTTAATGCCCACTTTCTCAGATATATACCAACATAACTCATATCCAAAATCACGATTTAACTCGTCTACTTTAGCATAAGATATATCGTCCATATAGCGTAGGATGACCTTTTTTATCATAAGCTTAGTAGGTCTTCTCTGCGTATTGTACACTCTTATCAGATCTGTGCAGCAATCCTCTACTATGTTTACGATAATCTCTTTTTGGTCTTCAGCAGTATTTTCTATACCAGGTAGGATGTTTTTAAAATTGTGATACTTATCTATCCACCTGATCTTTCTCAGTTGTTCAATTATCTCTTTCTTGTCCATATACTAAGCTAATTAGTGATGGAGTACTCCAATACATATATTATCAATTATACTGAAGTTATAGCTACTTTATAT
>CAZPDA010000078.1:0-12278 GCA_964585115.1 uncultured Flavipsychrobacter sp. | reverse complement strand
ATTCCATAGCTCTTCGTTCTTGTCGTGCATGGTACGACCGATAGCCTTCCACTCTTCCATCAGGTCTTTGAAGGCTTGTGTTGCTGCTTTCCAGTCTTCTGATGCTGCCAACTGCTCTGCCTTATCTACCACTTCCATCTTCAGATCCATATTAGCCAGCATCTCCTTCTCTACATCTTCATGATGTTCTCTCTTGCGCTCATAAAATTTATCTCTTGCTGCTTCTATTCTGTTCCAAAGTTCATCGTTCCTATCCTTGTCTATAAAGCCGATGTTCTTCCACTCGTCTGTTAGTTCTTTAAACTTGTCTGTGGTCTCTTTCCACTCCTCACTATCTGCCAACTGCTCTGCTTGCTCTGCTACCTTTTTCTTCAGGTTATAGTTCTCATCCATGAGCTTTGCCAGCTCTACTTCTTTAGCATCTATATCATCTATTATGGGCTGGAAATTACCTACTGCAGCAGCATGTTTCAAGTATTCTTTCAGACGCTCAACTTTGCCATATAGCTTCAGCTTATCTTGCTCAGCGTTCCACTCTGACTGTAACTCTTTTACCTTCTCCTCAACCTCGGGAAACTTCTCTACTAATGAATTAAGAATGATATCGGCATCTTTCAGTTCTATAGTAGTGACCTTACGCTCGGGTAGCGAACCGATAGAACGCATCAGTAGCTCTCCGTTATCATTTACAGAGTACATCTGCTTTCCATCAAAGTTTGTGGTTTCCCACCATTCAGCAAGGGTCAGATCTTGTTTGTTTTCCTCAGTCATAACCTATTGAGTTTAATCAGTGACAATGTTTATCAAAGGCACCCCATTTTATGAAGTGCCTATCAATTTAGTTTCCAAATACTTTGCGAAGCAGGTCTGTAACTCGTGCTTGAGGATTTTGTCTTATTTTATTCTCCTCTTCTGCTATCGTCACAAATAATCCGTCAAGTGCACGCTCCGTTACATAAGCTACAAGGTCTGTATTTATCTTTTTTCTTGTCGTTGGCAATTGATTGTATACTGTAAATACCTGTGTCCAGTATTTAGTAGCATCTACCTTACCCAATGCTTTTTGTATCACAGGGCGGTAAGTGTTGGTAAGCGATTGTACAGTTCTACCTTTTAAGTAATTAGTAGCCGCACTGTTACCACCTTTTAGTATACCCATACCATCTTGTATGGTAATTCCTTTTATCGCATTAATAAATATAGGCACTGCTTGCTTCGCTGCTTCTTCTGCTGCTCTGTTCATAGCAGTGATAGCCTTATCTACCTCTGCACCCATACCTATGGAGCGTAGTGTACTTTCAACCTTCTGCGCCTCAGGTGGCATGTTTATTTTTATCAACTGGTTGCCTAGATATCCATTCATTGATGACAACTCACCTCCTGCATTCTTAGCACCTATCTCTAAAGCTTGTTTTAGTGCTGATATTACTTCATTAGTACTCAGGTTTCCACCACTGCTTGTAGAAGAACCGGAAGATGAGCCACTGCTACCCGAACCCAGTACTTTATTCAGGAAGCCACCAAATGTTTGTGAGCTACACCCTGTAGTAGTAAATGATAATACTCCGATCAGCAATAATGCTTTAGTTACTTTATTCATACGTTACAATTTACTAAATATCTATCCAAAATGAGTGCCAGCTTTTCTAAAAACCTCCTCCTCCATTATCGTCGTTACCTTTAATATTCTCGTCTCTTTTTTCCGCATCGGGTTTCAGATCACTTTTCTTTCCACCTTTTCTATACCCCTTACCTATGTCAGACTTACCAAATCGGTAAGTAAATGATAGGTTACCTATGCGTGTCTCTCTATCTCTATAGTTCGATTGCAGTGCATATCCCAGATCATATTCTGTAGTATACTTGCGGGTGTTAAAGATATCAGAAACATTCAATACGACCGTTGCCTTGTCTTTTAATAAATTCTTACGAATTGCCGCATCTATCCAATAAACCTCTTTTCTTACCCCTTGTGGCTCTATTTTTTGAGATCTGTAGTTACCATTTATCTGCAATGAGAAGTCTCCCGGTAGCTTGAAATTGGTATTCAGCTTACCAAACCAACCAAAACCACTATTGTCTAGAGACGGGTCTACGTCACCTCCTTGTATCTCATTTTGGAAGAAGTTGGTATTCACCGTAGCATCCCACCATTTGGTCAGCTGTAGGCGGCCTGTAAGCTCAGCACCATAAGTGATACCTGTATTCAGGTTTCTACGTTGGGTGAAGGTTGTACCATCTTCGTAGAACCTTCTATAGCGTGTGATCAGGTTTTGCGTGTTTTGATAGTACACACCTACTATAATGTTATGCCCTTGCTTAAATATCTTATTGTAGTTCAGCTCTATATTGTGGATGAACTCGGGTATCAGATCGGGATTACCTACACTAGTATCCTGCGGGTTAGACAGGTCTAAATATGGTAATAAATGCCAAAAACGCGGGCGGTCTATCCTTCTGGAGTAGTTCAGGTATATGCTTTGATCGTTCGGTAGTTCATAAGAAGTGAATACCGATGGGAATAGATTTAAGAACTCATTGGTATAGTTACCATTTACTGACTGGTTAGTACCCTCGTAATAGGCATACTCCATACGCAAGCCCAGCTGATAGCGGAACTTACCCTGCTGATCGCTAAAGCTGCTATATGCTGCATATATCTGCTGGGTATAGTCGTAGCTATTCAGCAATGCAGAGTCTACTACATCGGTGATACCTGGAGAATCCAACACAGGGGTATTTTCACTACTGAACCAGAACATCTGTGTTTTCAGACCAGCTTCTAGCTTACCATTCTCTGTCAACAGCGGACGCTCATAGTCTGCCTGAGCATTAATACTGCTATTTGTTCCTCCTCCTGGTGCATTCTGATAGATAGGCCCGCCTACCAGATCGTTATTACTATCGTATCTACGAGTAGTAAAATATTGATCGCGGTCCATCCACGACTTTACATAAGTAAAGTCTGTAGAGAACTGATGGTCTTTATCTACCTTATGCTTATAGCTAATGTTAGTAGACGAGGAGAACGGACCACCATCAAAACCACTTTCACGCTCTTGTCTGCTTGCCATAGTGTTCATATCTTCAAACACGGTATAGTTGGTCACCCTATCAGAACCCCACCTCATAGTGTTCAGGTTCTGGGTAAGCATGATACTGTTCTTCTTATCAAAAGTGTATTCTGCACCTATAGAGTTAAAGAAACCGTCAAATTTACGTCTACCATCTTCTTCACTTAGATAATAGCCATCATCATTATAATTCCAACGTTCAATGGTCGTTCTGTCATATCGTCTATTTCTTCTATAGTTGCTATTCAGAAATACGTTCCATTTCTCATTCTTAAGGTTCAGGCTAAGGCCAGCATTTGACTTATCTCTAGTACCTATACCTGCACGCACACTACCATTTAGCCCAAATTTCTTTTCACGTTTGGTAACGATATTAATGATACCCGTCATCCCCTGTGCATCATACTTTGCAGAAGGGTTAGTAATGACCTCAACATTCTCAATACTGGAAGCAGGAAGACTTTGTAATGCCGTTGCGTCATCTCCACCCAACAGGGTAGCTGGTTTACCATCTATTAATATAGTAACACCACTTCTACCTCTAAGGCTTACAGCACCATCAGCATCAACCGTTACAGAAGGAACATTCTGCAATACATCCGAAGCACTACCTCCGTCGGCAGTAGTATTCTTTTCTACATTGAAGACCTTTTTATCAATACCCATCTCCATGATAGGGCGTTCTCCTTTTATCTGTACTGCATCAAGTGTGTTAGAAGTAGCTTTTACCGTGATCTTACCCAGATTTGCTATCGGGTCTTTTTCAGTAATGAGGATGTTGTTCACCACTTTATCCTCATAACCGATACCGTTTACCTTTATAGAGAAGTTGCCTGCACCCGTTTGTGCTATTTCAAATTTACCTTGACCATCAGTAAGTGCACCATTAACGGCCTGTTTACTACTGTTCAGTAATGTTACAGATACATATGAAACAGGGCTATTCTTATCAGAGATCAATACTCCTTTTACCTTACCTATCTTATTGTCAGCATTACCTGTGCTTTGTGCCGTTACCTGAATAACAGCTGAGAATAGAACTAAAATTGAGAGAAAATATGTCCGGAACTTATACATCAGCGCAAAAATCACTAAAAAACGCTCAAATTACGTGATTTGCACCATAAATAATGTTAAAACAACTATTGGATATTTAGCTTCTTATCAATGAGATATACATTCCTATCTGATGCTGAACGAGATATCAGTTCACCTAAAAAACCTGCTAAGAAAAACTGTGTGCCGATAACCATAGCAGTCAACGAAACATAGAAACCAACTCTATTAGTCAGCCCATAATCCGGTCCGTGCATAAAGCGACCAATGATCAGACCTATAACTATGATGAAACCTAACATAAAGGTAAGTGTACCCAGCAAGCCAAAGAAGTGCATAGGTTTTTTACCAAAACGGCTGATGAACTGTACAGAAAGTAGGTCTAAGAAGCCATTGATAAAGCGTTCCCAACCAAATTTTGATACCCCATATTTACGCGGGCGGTGTACTACCACCTTCTCACCGATCTTTCTGAAACCTGCTGCCTTTGCCAAAACGGGTATGAAACGGTGCATCTCACCATACACCTCTATACTCTTCACCACATTTCTGCGATATGCTTTCAGTCCACAGTTCATATCATGCAACTTAATGCCTGATACTCTGCGGTTTACAGCGTTATATAGTTTTGAAGGGAGGTTTTTGGTCAATGCATTATCGTAACGCTTCTTCTTCCAGCCACTTACCAGGTCGAAGCCCTCCACCGTTACCATACGGTATAAGTCAGGAATCTCATCAGGGCTATCCTGCAGATCAGCATCCATAGTGATGACCACATTGCCTTTAGCCGCTTTAAAGCCTTCGTTCAATGCGGCACTTTTACCGTAGTTGCGCTGGAATTTGATACCTTTAACTACTTCAGGATATTGCTCGGAAAGTTCTTCTACTACCTTCCAACTATCATCGGTACTACCATCATCTATCATGATCACCTCATGCACATAGCCATGTTCGCTACATACACGTTCTATCCAGTCTGCCAATTCAGGCAGGGATTCTTCTTCATTATATAAGGGTACGACGATAGATATGTCAGGCATAGTATTACTGACCTAATTCCGGTCTTTTCTTTTTTACGATAGCTGCAATGATAAAACCAAATATACTGTAAACAATGATCTGAATAAGTATACCAAGGAACCTTGCTCCCATAGCCCCTTGCTGCTCTGTTTTACTATCAAAATCTGATAACATTTTATCCAATTGAGATTGCTCCATATTAGTCTTATCAGCAAAGGTGAGCATAGAGTTCTTGATCTTGTCCATATACTGAGGGTCAATGAACTCAGTGTAAGCGATAGTGTATAGATTATAAACTACGGATGATATTACAATCACTATGAAAATAGCTCTGAACGCATCTTTTAACTCTATAAATCCGCCAAAAGCTTTTCTCTGCTGTGCAGCTGCAATACCAAAAAACACTATAGGTACTGCCATGATAGCGATACTTGTTATGCCAAACATGATCAGATTATCGATCATGAACATATATACCAAAGTAAAAAGAATAACACTTACTAGTGTAGTTATGATACCCCACTTGATAGGGATAGCATTAATATCTACATTTTCAGGATGTTCATTTCTATTGCTCATAGCTTTATTCGTTTATATGTGTTTGACCATTATTAATGATCGCTACTACTTTACCTTTTAGCTCTTCACCAATATATGGTGTGTTTGCCGATGCCGATCTTAAGTTCTCTTTAGTAACGGCAGTAGTTCCTTTATCCGTAAATATAGTTAATTCAGCATTTTCACCTTTTGCCACAGTAGCTGCATCCATTCCGAATACCTTACGCGGCGCACTAGACAATGCCGATGCTATTCGCTCAATACCGGCGTCTTCTGCTACGGTCATCAATACATTATATACTGACTCTTGTAGATTCATCCCCTCCGATGCATAATCAAATTCGCGAGTTTTAGCATCCCATTCCTGCGGACGGTGGTGTGATGTTACACAATCTACCGTGCCATCTTTCAAGCCTGCAAGCAAAGCTTGTCTGTCTGCCTCGCTACGTAGCGGTGGCGACACTTTATATATGCTATTGTAGGTCTTTAGCGACTCATCTGTAAATGCCAAGTGATATGGTGTGACCGAACAAGTAATATTAAGCCCCTCTGCCTTTGCTTGGCGTATCATTTCTAAGCCTTCTTTTGAAGATACACCTGTGATGTGCAACTTAGAATCTGTATAGCGTAATAATTCAATATCTCTATAGATGAATGTGGTCTCTGCCAATGTAGGGATACCAGCCATACCTAAGAAGGTAGATACAGGCCCTTCGTGCATCAGCCCACCTGCTGATAATGATGCATCTATAGGTAGCTGCATCAATATACCGTCCATAGCTTTCACATATTCCAGCGCTTTCAGCATTAATCCACCATTCTGTATCGGCTTCCAGCCATCGGTAAAGGCAATTGCTCCATGCGCCTGCATATCCATCATCTCTGCTATTACCTTTCCTTCTATCTGTTGCGATATGCTACCCAATGGGCGTAGGCTAACAACATTGCCAAACGCCTTCTTCTGCACAAACTCTATGATAGACTTAGTGCTGACCGTAGGCTCCGTATTAGGTGCTAGAAATATATTGGTAAATCCACCTGCTGCCGCTGCATTAAGACCGCTAGCTATGGTCTCTTTCTGTTCATGACCGGGCTCGCTATAGTCTGCCAGTATATCCACCCATCCCGGGCTTACGTACAGACCATCTCCTTTTATTACCTGATCAGCTTTAGCATCGATAGCCGTGGCAATGTCTTTGATCTTGCCATCCTCTATCAATATATCAACAACCTTATTGTGAAAGTCGGAACTCGTGTCGAGTACCTTCGCCTGTTTGATGAGCACTTGCATATGGACCATTAAGTGGCGGTGGTTTTTTTGCGCAGATTACCTGTTAATACTATGGTTTCGGCAATCAGCATTATCAGGGCGAAAATAACACAAAGTTTCCAAAGCGGGAAGCCCGCATACTTACGTGTCGTCATCCCCTCATCATTTTCAGACGGTAGCAGCCATTGCACATCAAGACCTTGCCACTGATCTTGTAGCTGCCCCATCGTCCACACTTCTAATTTAGACTCTGCACGATCCAAGTTTACCGCCACGCGAGTAGTATCTTGGGTTTGTGGTGCAGCAAGGTCGTAAAAGCCTGCACTGTTCACCACACGGTCTACAAATACATTCAGCCCAGCTCCTTCAGACCGTTGCAGTGGTATAGCATCGGTATTAGGAGCATAAAGGTGTATCATATTACGCTCCGTAGCATTATTCAGGGGCAAGAAAGCCGCCTGTTGCTTACCTAGTGTCAACGCATATACATTACCCCCTGCCGAGCGAGTAGCCATTTGGTAAAGGAAAGGCACAAAGAAATAGCTATTCGGGAAGTTGCCCGACTGCATGTCTATGCCTGTAGCCGTCATATATATCGTTCCCTTAGATGGACTGTAACGCACAAAGAAAGGATCACCATTCCTATAGCTCAATACCGACTGTTGGTTGGCAGACAATCCCGCCGTAAGGTTATAGTGCCAGTTGGTAGTAGGCAGCTGTACATTATCGGGGATATTATCAAAAAGGTCTTGCACTAGCTCGCTACCCTGCTGAATGGTACTCACCGTTTCTGCTCCCGTATCCAGACCTGTGATGCGAACATCAGCAAGCTTGCCCAACAGGTCATTAAGGGCACCGACATCTGCCGACTTACCAGGAAAGATACAAACGCTCTTGCCCTGCTGCACGGCTGTCGTTATCTGCTCGGTTAAGGTGGTGCTTGGTCTTGTAATATTATTTAAGATGATAAGATTGTAATTACCCGCATTCAGGTCGCTAATGCTATTGGCATCTTTGTTATCTAGCCTAAACCCGCTATATGCTCTGAATGCTGCTTGTATGAATGGATTAGCCTCCCCTTCATTCAGCACCAATACCGATAAATTCGGTGCACTGCGTGCTGCTATGCGGAAGGTATCATCAAAAGGTAGGCTTGCATCATCCAGCACTAGCTCTATTTGCTGCCAGCCTGCATCATCTACCTGAAAGCTCAATGTATCCGTAGCTTCTTTGGCATCTTGCAATTGTAGCGTAGCTGCATTCTTCACTTGCCCATTCACCAATAGCTGCATTACTGGCTCTGTATCTCCTGCATCACCTACAAACTTAGTACGTACTACCAGCTGGTTGGTAACACCCGTCTGCAAAACTGGAGAGGTAAGGTAGGCCGTATCTATATACACATTCTGTGCCTCATCAGCCTGCACGGGTATACCATAGAAGCTAATGTCTTTAAGCTCTTCTTTGCTAGGTGTGCTTACTGACGACTGTTGAAAATCAGCATAATAATAAAGGTCTGCCCCTGTTTTGCCTTCACTCTCCATAAGGCTATGCGCCTGTGCCAGTATGCTACTTGTTTGCTTTACGCCTGCAGTCAGCTCCACTCTGTTAATGGCCTTCATAGCCTGATCTACAGGTAGTGGGGTGTAACTATTGGTACGGTCGTTGGTTAGCAATACAAATTTAGTACCCAATGGAGCCTGCTGCACTTGCTTGTAGGCAAGGTTCTTAGCGACATCCAGCAGTCGTTGTGCGCCTTTCTTTAGCGACATACTGCCTGAGTTGTCTATATAGATGACCTGTAGTTTGTCTTGTACTATGGCTTGGTCTTTATTTTTGAAGAAGGGCTGCGCAAATGCCAATATCAATGCCGCCAGAAATAGTAAGCGGGTAAGCAACAGCAGCTTGTACCGCACCTGCGACGATTTCTGCGAGCGAAGCTGTATATCCTTCAAAAAACGGGTATGGGGGAAATATACCGTCTTATACCTGCGTAGATTGAACAGGTGGATAAGTATAGGTATCAACAGAGCCGCCCCTGCCGCCAAGAATAAAGGATATAAAAAACTCACAACTCAAATATAACAGGAAACGAACGGTAAACGGCACTCACGCTTGTGAAAATGTTGTAAAACTTATAACAACAGACAGCGCTATCCCACACATCCCGTATATTGCGCTGCAAGAAGCTATGAGCAATACCATAACTATTAAGGAATCGATATTTGTAGCACTACCACCCGATGCCGTGTACGACTTTACGCAAGACTATACCAAACGTCCCGAGTGGGATAGGTTGATAAAAGAAGCGAAAGTAGTATCTGAAGATCCGCGCGTGGTGGATATGGTGGCTAAAGACGAATCTACCATGACGGTACGTTATGATAAAGAGCAACGCCCCGAAAGCGCCGTACTCACCATCACCGACATCAACTCACAAATGATGAAGGGGGGCGAATATCATTGGCACTACCAAGCACAAGACGGAGGCACACTATGGACACAACAGAACACCATACATCTAAAGGATGCCCTATGGGCAAAACTGATGATACCCGCTGCCGGCAAATACTTTAAGGACAAGACCATACAAGCCATGCAAAAGGCTAAGGAAATGATGGAGGGGTAGTAGCTTTTTTAAAACTTACCTGTATTTGCCCATTCATTGCGTGGAGGTATAGGCTCTATGTTATCCCAATGTTCTACTATTTTCCCATCTTCTATCCTAAAGATGTCGAAAACAGCTAGTTCATCTCCTTTAGCTATTACTTTAGAATAGCTTACTACATAGTTACCTTGACCGATCAGCTTAAAGATAAAATCATATTGCACATCACCTTTAGCTAAAAGATCCTTCATCGCTTCTATACCATTGGGTAGATCAGCATTGTGTTGAATAAAGTTATAGCTGGATATATATTGAGTAATAGCATGATGATTTTTATTCTGAAAAACATCGGTAAGATATTTTCTAACTAATATTTTATTGGCTTCTGTTTTGTCTTGGTCTTTTATCTCGAAGTCTCCAAAGATCACATCATTACCATACGCAGTTTGCGACGGGTCTTTATATGCTGCTATTACATCCCAATGTTCTATTAGCTTATCATTCTCATCTGTATCAAACATATCAGCTGTCACCCATTGAGCCGTCCCTTTATCAATATCTTGAAACACGTGCAGAAATACATATCTACCATCTTCAATCGTCCTAATGATCCTTATATCTCTATCAGTAGTTCTTTGTAAAAAGCCAGTAAAGAATTTTTGAAATCCTTCAGGTCCATCCTCTACACCTGTGCTATGTTGCGTATACCGTGCTCCCGAATATTTATTCACTACATCAGGATTACCGTCTCTTATACCTTCCAGATATAACTTTTTAGCATTCTCTAGTTTGTTGCTCATAACAGTAAGTAAATTACAATCTTTTTTTGAGGGGGAATATTAACCTTATCCCTCCACACCATCTTTTTAATTAGCTTTGCACACCATATAATTAATATATAATACAACGGTATGCTAACGGCTAACGAGATAAGACAGCAGTTTTTGGATTTCTTCAGAGAGAAGGGACACGAGATCGTTCCTTCTGCACCTATTGTGGTGAAGAACGACCCTACTTTGATGTTCATCAATGCGGGTATGAACCAGTTCAAGGATTACTTTTTGGGCAACCAACAAGCGCCTAACCCTCGTATAGCCGATACGCAAAAATGTCTGCGCGTTAGTGGCAAGCACAACGACTTGGAAGAGGTGGGTGTAGATACCTACCACCATACCATGTTTGAGATGCTGGGCAACTGGAGCTTTGGCGACTATTTTAAAGAAGAAGCCATCGCTTGGAGCTGGGAGCTACTGACCGAGGTATATAAGATAGACAAAGACCGTTTGTACGTTACCATTTTTGAAGGAGACGAGGGCGACAACTTACCTAAGGATGAGGATGCCTACAACTTCTGGAAAAAGTGGATAGCTGAAGATCGCATACTACTAGGCAATAAGAAAGACAACTTCTGGGAGATGGGTGATATTGGTCCTTGTGGCCCGTGTAGCGAGATACATGTAGACTGCCGTAGCGACGAAGAGCGCGCCAAGGTAGATGGTAGCACACTGGTAAATGCCGACCACCCACAGGTGATAGAGATATGGAATAATGTGTTCATGGAGTTCAATCGCCTGAAGGATGGCAGCCTGCAAAAACTACCTGCACAGCATGTAGATACCGGTATGGGCTTAGAGCGTTTGGTGCGCGTACTACAAGGCAAGCAGAGCAACTACGATACCGACCTCTTCACAGGTTTGATAGATAAGGTTGCCAACATCACAGGTAAAAAATATAACAATACAGATAGTAAAGAAGATGTGGCATTCCGCGTAATAGCCGACCACATCAGAGCTATAGCTTTCACCATAGCAGATGGTCAGCTGCCATCTAATACGGGTGCAGGGTATGTGATACGTCGTATACTACGTCGTGCTGTGCGTTACTACTTCTCTTACCTAGAGTATAAGCAGCCATTGCTTACTCAATTGATACCACAGTTGGTAAGCCAGTACGGTCACATGTTCCCTGAGCTAAAGAAGCAGCAAGAGCTCATCACCAAAGTGATAAAAGAAGAAGAAGAGGCTTTCTTAAGGACCTTGGATAAAGGACTGAAGAAAGTAGACGAGATACTAACAGCAAATAATACAGACAAGACCATAACAGGCACGGTAGCTTTCGAGCTGAATGATACTTATGGCTTCCCAATAGACCTTACTGAGCTTATCGCTAAAGAACAAGGCTGGCATGTAGACCTGAAAGGTTTTGAAGCTGCACTAAAAGAGCAGAAAGACCGTAGCCGCTCGGCTACTGCTTTAGATACAGGCGATTGGGTAGTGCTGAAAGATGGCAGCACTAAGTTTGTAGGTTATGAAACCACCGAAGCCAATGCACACATCCTACGCTACCGTAAGGTAACGGCCAAGAAAAAAGAACTATACCAAATAGTACTGGACAATACACCTTTCTACGCAGAGAGTGGGGGACAGGTAGGCGACCGTGGTACACTTACACTTGCTAATGATACCATCCACATCTTTGATACTAAGAAAGAGAATGACCTTATCATCCACTTTACGGATAAGGTACCTGATTCGCTAAGCGGTGAGGTACATGCTAAGGTGAATGCCGACAAGCGTAAGAACACAGCTATACACCATAGCGCTACACACTTATTGCACTCAGCTCTAAGACAAGTATTGGGTACGCATGTAGAGCAAAAAGGTTCTTTGGTGAATGAAGAGCATCTTCGTTT
>CAZPDA010000077.1:0-12359 GCA_964585115.1 uncultured Flavipsychrobacter sp. | reverse complement strand
AGTGCATACCACCCTGTATGGTTCAGTGTGCTGTTAGCGATAAAGGTATCTAAGCTATAAGCAGTAAACCCGTTGGGCCCTTCCCATTGATGTGTATTCACTGTAGTATCAGCAAATAGCATAAGTGTACCTGTAGTACATATCGGGCTGTTACTACTAAGGTTTACAGCATCAGGTGTTTTATTGATAGATACAAATAGTGTAGTGCTATCACTACAACCATTCAATGTAGTGATGCCTGTATATACACCTGAGTTGTTAAGCCCAGCATTACCTAGTTTAGGGTTTTGCTGACTACTGTTAAATCCATTTGGCCCTATCCAACTGTAAGTAACATTAGTGAAGTTGCTGGTTGAACTCAGGTCTAGAGTATCTCCAATACATACCGGATTATTGTAGGATAATAAGGGAGGTGAAGGTGTAGTACTTACTATAGCGTAGGTGCTATCTGTATAGGAGCAATTGCCAATAGAAGCAGTCATCGTATACCACCCTGTTTGTAAGATGATGTGGGTGTTTATCTTAGGGTATTGATCAGTAGAAGAGAAGCTATAAGGTCCTGTCCAGTTGTAGGTGGCATTCCCGGATGAGGTGTCAGCATTAAGTCTAAGTGTATCCCCGATACATACAGGAGTATTGCTAGAGAGCAGTACAGAGTCGGGAGCATCATTGACCACTACCTGTATGGTATCCATTCTGCTGCATCCGTTTACAGAAGTCGTAATATAATAGTTGCCACTAGCATTTATAGGTGTATTGACAATATTAGGGTTCTGCTGATTACTGGTAAACCCATTTGGTCCACTCCAACTATAAGACACACCACTTATGGAGCTATTGGCTTGTAACGATAAGGTGTCGTATTGACATACATGAGCGTTGGCAGAACTTATTGGTTTAGGGTTGGGAATAATAGAAACATTTAAGGTGTCATTTAGTACACATCCAAATAAGTTTCCTGTAAGGGTATATACACCTTGGTTTGCTGTTGTAGCTGATGGTATATATATGGAGTCTAATAGAGAATTGAAGTTTTGAGGTCCTGCCCAGCTCGGCGTAATAAATGTGCTATTTGAATTGTAGGTTAAGAGTAATGTATCATTTTCACAAATAGGGTTATTATATGATGCTGTAATTGAAATTGTATCCGGGTTGCCTATACTTAAAGTCTCATATAAATGCTCAATTGTATCTTGAGGGTTAGTGCTAATTATCCTTAATCTATAATTATTGCTAGTTGGTATTCCTGATGGTACAAGACAGTCAATAGTTTGATCGATAAGTGTGTTTGTATCATGTCCTATATTATAAGGAGATGTCCATGTGCCATTTTCATCAGAAAGCTGAACGAATAATTTTGTATTAGGGTTATAATGTGTGTGGTCTATTTGATAATTTAAAGCAAAACTATCAGAAGTGCACAGGTATGTATCATGATTAAATTGTAAATAAGTTGCTTTTACAACTATTGAATCAAAATAATAATAAGCATATGATGAAAATTGTGAGTTGAATGTATCAAGGTCTACCATGCTTTGATGATAAAAACCTCCAATTGCAATATTGTCATAAGCTGAATCTGCAAAAAAGTAACCGGTTAGTCTAGTCCAGTTCAATGTATCTGAAATTGGACCCAAGTTCTGAAAAGATAATTGAGGCTGTAAGGACTGAGATGTACTTGTTGTTACAGAGTTTAGTGAGTCGTAGAATAAAATTGATATGTTGTCCGATGCAAATCTGGTTATATTAGCTCTAGAAACAGATATTGACACCTCGTATCGTGTCCCAATATTTAAAGGTATTATACTCCTACTTACTATTTCTCTGAATCCTGGATTTAAGGTGTTTATCGTCACTCCTCCCATATAACCATTACCGCTAGCAGGGTTCTGATACCCTCTAGAGTTTAATGGAACTCCAACTTGTTGAGATGATGCGCAAGTGTTAAAATAGTCAGGGGTCGTGCCTATAACCAAACTCGTCCACCCCGTACATAAAGTAGTTTGACTATAACCACTAGGACATTGAGTATAATACTCAAAATCGCCATTAGGCACATGGTTTATTTGTGCAAGAGTGAAAAGAGGTAATACTAAAATGAATAGCAGTATATAGGTTAAGCGTATCATAATAATGGTGAGGTATTTATGTGAAAATACAAAATGTATAACTTGTAGTTGAAAGCCGATGTCATTTTACCTCTATTTTAATGTGGAAGAAGGTCATGAATGATGCTTGTCTAGTTGAGTTAAGATATAAAAGTTGTATTTTTGTAATTAATAGGTTTCCCCTTTATCATGAGTAAACTATTACAGTCTTTCTTGTCCTTCAACCGTACTGAGCGTAGAGGTATCATTGGTCTGTTGGGTATCATTCTTCTTATTATAGCTTTCCAATTTGCTAAGCAGCATTTTGTTCCCGAGAGAACAATTGTTCCTGCCGAGAACAGTGCGGGAACAAAGTGGAAGGAGTTTAAGTCTATGAATAATAAGTAGTTATGATTTGTGAGAACAAAAGAGAACAATTTCACCCCAAAGTTTTTAGGGAACAAACGGGAACAAAATTCAATTTTTAGCTGTTTAGGAGAACAGTCTTTGATAGATAATAATAAGGTGTATATAAAGTAGTTGTACAAACATTAGAACGTTGCAAATTGCCTGTGGGCTAAAAAAGTCGTAAAATTGCGCCTGAATAACCCTCGTTTATTTTTTATATATGGATTTTAAATACACAGATACACAGATACAGATCGCGGATATGGTGCGCGATTTCGCAGAAAAGAACATCCGTCCTGATATGATGAAGTGGGACGAGGAGCAATATTTCCCTGTAGAGCTATTCCACAAAATGGGAGAGCTAGGCTTGATGGGCGTTTTGGTGCCTACAGAATATGGTGGCTCAGGACTAGGATATTTTGAGTACGTAACTGTAGTAAGTGAGGTGGCTAAGGTTTGTAGCTCTATAGGGCTATCTACTGCTGCACATAACTCTCTGTGTACAGGTCATATCCTATACTTTGGTAACGAAGAGCAGAAGAAAAAATACCTGCCTAAGCTAGCTAGTGGCGAGTGGATAGGGGCATGGGGGCTTACAGAGGCTAACACTGGTAGTGATGCGGGCAACATGCGTTGTACTGCTGTGAAAGATGGAGACGAGTGGGTACTTAACGGTACTAAGAACTGGATAACACATGGTAAAAGCGGTGATGTAGCGGTTGTGTTGGCACGTACAGGCGAGCCAAGAGCTAAGCGTAATGTTACTGCATTCATCGTAGAGCGCGGTACTCCGGGCTTCTCAGCGGGTAAAAAAGAGAATAAACTAGGTATGCGTGCATCAGAGACCACAGAGTTGGTATTCGACAACTGCCGTATATCAGATAGTCAGCGTATGGGCGAGGTAGGTGATGGTTTCCCTCAGGCTATGAAGGTGCTTGATGGCGGACGTATCTCTATCGCAGCATTATCACTAGGTATTGCTAAAGGAGCATACGAGGCAGCACTTAAATATTCTAAAGAGCGTGAGCAGTTCGACCAACCTATCGCTAACTTCCAAGCTATTGCCTTCAAGCTGGCAGATATGAAAGTGAAGATAGAAGCTGCTGAAGCATTGATATACCAAGCGGCAGATCTTAAGAACCGAGGCGAGAAGATGACCAAAGAGTCTGCAATGGCTAAGTACTATGCATCAGAGATATGCGTAGAGATAGCTACAGATGCAGTACAAGTGTTTGGTGGCTATGGTTATACCAAAGACTTCCCTGTAGAGAAGTTCTACAGAGATAGTAAGCTATGTACCATCGGTGAGGGTACATCTGAGATACAAAAACTGGTTATTTCCAGAGATATACTTAAGTAATAATAAAGCCCCGCATTGCGGGGCTTTATTATTAGAATGAGCCTTTGTAGATATTTGGTTATTTTTAATCTATGAAAGCTTATTGTGTAATGACCTTATATGCGTTGTGTGTACTGCTTTGTGCATGTGGTACGCCATCATCATTCCCCATTTCTATGCCTTCTAATGGAGCAGTCAATGACGGTATAGTGGGTAATTGGAAGATGGAAGAAGATACCAATAAGCACAACTTTTATGAGATAACTCAGAGAGATAAGGTAGATAAGTTTAACTATCATGTAAGGTTCTTTAATCGAGGAGGTACAAACCCTACATATGAGGCTAATATATTTCTTTCTAAAGTGGCTGATTTCAGTAATGGTGATGAAGAAGTGCTATTCCTAAATGTTCCTTATTGGGAAGAGTTAGGCGATCAATGGAAGGATAGAGGATTCTTTTTTGTTCGGATACTAGGCGCAAATGATGACTTTACTGGTATTACTACAGCTACTGTCAATAGCTCTGAGTTATCAGATATAAGTAGTGGTATGGAGATGCGTCGATTTATATCTCGCTACCTGAATAATCCCAATATCTATTCTGATACGGTTCACTTTTATAAGGTCAATAAGTCTACTGTTGAGTTAAGGCAGCTGAGAAAGTAGCCAAAACAAAAAAGCATACCCTAAGGGTATGCTTGATATAGTTCTTTAAAAATTCTTCTAGTAGTCGCCAAGTGTCTCCGGTACTTGAGATAGAGCATCAGCTAGTTGCTCATCGTTTGGAGCAATACCATGCCACTTATGCGTACCCACCATAAAGTCGATACCGCTACCCATGTCTGTCTTCATTAGTATAACGATAGGCTTGCCTTTACCTGTTTCTTCTTTAGCCGCTTTCAATGCTTTCACTACCTCTGCCATGTCATTACCTTGCTCCAGCATCATTACATGCCAACCAAAAGCACTGAACTTAGCCTCTAGGTCGCCAAGGTCCATTACTTTATCAGTAGGTCCGTCTATCTGTTGACCATTCCAGTCAATAGTAGCGATAAGGTTATCTATCTTGTGGTGTGCCGCAAATAGGATGGCCTCCCAGTTCTGCCCCTCTTGTAGTTCTCCATCACCATGTAGTGAGTAAACGATGTTATCGTCATTATTTAGCTTCTTGCTAAGCGCAGCACCTGCAGCTACACTAAGCCCTTGCCCAAGTGAGCCACTAGCTACTCTTACACCAGGTAGCCCCTCGTGTGTAGTAGGGTGACCTTGAAGGCGAGAGTCTATTTTACGGAATGTGTTCAACTCATCTACAGGAAAGTAACCCGCGCGCGCCAATACGCTATAGAAAACGGGAGATATGTGTCCGTTCGAAAGGAAGAATACATCTTCATCTACACCGTCCATATCAAATCCTTCTTTACGGTTCATTATATCAAAGTATAATGCCACAAAGTATTCAGTACAGCCAAGAGAACCACCCGGGTGACCACTCTGAACGGCATGTACCATACGAACGATGTCTCTACGTACTTGGCTTGCTGTATCCTTAAGTTGTTGCAATTCCATTTTTAGCTATTGATTGTGCGGCAAAAGTACGGCATCTATCAGACTTTTTATAACAGAAAATGCACATGGTTGATTAGCTGTGTATATTGCACAACCGATGGAGATAAACGAGAAAGACGGAGCATTTTTTACCAAGCAACTAATGCAATGGCATAGTACGGACAACGACCGCTCGCTGCCTTGGAAGGAAGAGCAAGACCCTTATAAAATATGGCTGTCGGAGATAATATTACAACAGACCCGTTCTGAACAAGGTTTGCCTTACTATTTAAGGTTTACAGAGGCATATCCAACTATAACCGACCTGGCAAAGGCCGAAGATGAAGAAGTGTTCAGGCTATGGCAGGGGCTAGGGTATTATAATCGCTGCAAGAACATGCTCTTTACGGCTCGGTTTATTGCTAAGGAGTATAATGGTGTGTTCCCCAACCAACATGAGCAGATAGTAGCACTAAAAGGTGTAGGTGCATATACAGCTGCGGCTATAGCTTCTTTTGCATATGGGTTGCCACATGCAGTGGTGGATGGTAATGTATATCGCGTGTTATCCCGCTACTTTGGCATAGATACGCCAATTGATACTACAATCGGGAAGAAACTGTTTGCAAGCATAGCAGACCAGCTATTAGAGAAGAGTGATAGTGCAGGATATAATCAGGCTATAATGGATATGGGTGCTACTGTTTGTACACCTAAAAGCCCTGAGTGTAATGAATGCCCTGTTGCAAGTAGGTGCGTAGCACTCAAACAGGATATGATAGGTCTGCTGCCCGTAAAGAGTAAGAAATTAAAAGTAAAGAACCGTTTCTTCCATTATGTGCTCTTTTTGAAAGACGGGAAACTGTGGTTGAGAAAGAGGATAGAGAACGATGTATGGCAAAACTTGTATGAACCATACCTGATAGAGGACAATGCCATTATGGACAGAACTAAACTAGCGGAAAGAGTAGAAGGTATAGATAAAGAAGACCTTAGCTACGAAGGCTCATTGAAACAGCGATTGACACACCAACTGTTGGAGATCCATTTCTTTGAGTGTAATAGTGTCGATGGGGTAACCTTGCCTGAAGACGGTGTATGGGTTGGTATAGATGCCCTCGGACAGCTTGCATTCCCCAAGTCTATTGTTTCATTTCTTGAAAAAAAGCTATATATTTAAAGTTGCCATAAGTTTAAATTAGGTTTTATTGAATAAATTTATAATGTAATGAGAGGCGTTAATAAAGTTACACTGATCGGAAATCTCGGAAAAGACCCGGACCTACAGTACTTGGAAGGAAATATTGCAGTTGCGAAGTTCCCGTTGGCTACAACGGAAACCTTCAAAGACAAGAGTGGAAATCTCGTTTCTCAGACCGAATGGCACACTGTTGTGCTATGGCGAGGATTGGCAGAGTTAGCTCAGAAGTACCTGCACAAAGGTAGCATGGTATATATAGAGGGAAGACTAAGGACCCGTTCTTGGGAAGATAAAGACAAGAATAAACGCTTTAGCACAGAAGTGGTAGGAGATAACTTGGTGATGCTGGATAAGCGCAAGGATAACGGAGATAACTCTTCGAGTAGTGATAGCAACTCATCCTCAGGTTCAAGCTCAAGCTCGGGTGATGAGGGCGTTAGCAGCTACCAAAATAATGATAATAGCGGTGATGACCTGCCGTTTTAAATAAAACAAAATTTAATAATGGGAAGGAGTGCTAAAATCCTTTCCCTTTGTTTACTTTTGAAGTACACCAAAGCAAAAGATATTGGAAAGTTCCTCGGAAGGTGAGACAAGCCTATTATGTTTATTAAATGCATCTGCTGATGCATTCTCAGCTTCAAATATTACTATCCTTTTTGTTATAATCCTATTGCTACTCTTAATGACTGCTATAACAGCGGGTTCGGAGACTGCATATTTTTCACTAACAGCAAAAGATATTAATTACCTGAAGACAAAAGACCAGCCGACGGCTCGTCAGGTTATCAGGCTATTGGATTATCCTAAGATGCTGCTGGCTACCATAGTTGTGGCTAATAGCTTCATTAATATCGCTATCGTTATCACTACCAACCTGATAGTTACAGAACTAGTGCCACCGGAGACCAATCCGATGTTATGGTTCTTGATACAGATAGTAGGTGTCACGTTCGTGTTGGTATTGATAGGGGAGGTGCTGCCAAAAGTTTATGCTACACAGAATAGCATGCGTATGGCTCTTTTCTGTGCGCCCGTACTCGTGGTGCTTTCAAGCATCTTCAGACCTGTCAGTAAGATGCTCGTATCATCTACCAAGTATATAGAGAAACGCCTGAATACTAAGACGAATAATAACATCAGTAGTGAGGACTTTGAGCACGCTATTGAGCTAACGGTAGGACATTCTGCATCAAAGCAGGAGGTGAATATCTTTAAAGGGATATTGAAATTCGGTAATATATCTGTGAAGCAGATAATGAGGACAAGACTTGACGTTGGAGGCTTGCCTTACGATATTACGTTTCCCGAGGTACAAGAGCGAGCAATAGAGCTTGGTTACTCTCGCTTGCCTGTATATCAAGAGAGCTTGGATAAGGTAGTGGGTGTTGTGCATACTAAAGACTTTCTGCCTCATGTAAATGATGTAGCATACGATTGGCATGAGTTAATGAGACCAACCTACTTTGTGCATGAAGGTAAGCTGATAGAAGACCTGCTAAAGGAGTTTCAGCAAAAGCGTATACACTTGGCTGTAGTGGTTGATGAGTTTGGAGGTACATCCGGCATTGTAACGCTGGAAGATATAATGGAGGAGATAATAGGAGATATCAGAGATGAGTTTGATGAAGATGATGTACAGTACAAAAAGATAGACGATAACAACTACCTGTTTGAAGGGAAGACCTTGATAAATGATGTG
Organism: uncultured Flavipsychrobacter sp.; assembly: GCA_964585115.1. Lineage (GTDB taxonomy): Bacteria > Bacteroidota > Bacteroidia > Chitinophagales > Chitinophagaceae > UBA5543. Next base: position 4,078 of record CAZPDA010000077.1, on the reverse strand, counting down.
TGCAGGCTGATAGGGCTATCAGGAGATACTTTTGATGAAGTGCGCGATGAGAGTGACTCGCTTGCAGGCCTGATTTTAGAGATAGCAGGTAAGTTCCCCGCAGTGAATGAAATGGTCAGCTATAAGAATTTTGACTTTACGGTGCTGAACCTCGACAAGATGCGAATACAGCGCGTAAAACTCACCATAAGAGAAGAACAAACTGAAGAGGAAGAAGCGGCGTAAAAGCCTCTTTTTTGTATTTGAGTCTATCCTGTATACCTTTGCTTCGGCTGCGATTCCCGCACACGTAAAGCATATTTTGCATTTCTGTTTTACACATCTCGTGTTTTTGTGCAGCCGTTTTTTGCTGATTTTACTAAAAAGGTTTGACCAAATGGCCACGATAGATATAATCATTTTCGCGGTATACTTTTTATTAATGCTTAGCGTAGGGTTCTTTTTCTTAAATAAGAATAAGGATGAGCGCGACTACTATACAGGTGGTGGAGATATGAGTCCCGCACATGTGGGCTTATCTGTAGTGGCTACCGATGTAGGTGGAGGTTTCTCTATAGGCTTAGGAGGGCTTGGTTTTACTATGGGGCTGTCGGGTTCTTGGATGCTGTTTACCGGATTGATAGGTGCATGGATAAGCGCCGCATTACTTATACCCAAAGTGTTTGACTGGCAGAAAGCGCATGGCAGACATTTCCTTACCCTACCACAAGTATTCGGTTTTCTATACAATAAGAAAGTAGCATTAGTAGCCGCTGTTATTAGTATCATCGGCTATACAGGGTTCACCAGCTCACAGTTATTAGCAGGGGCAAAGCTAACATCGGCAACCTTCCCGCAGATGGGCACTACAGAGATGCTATGGATAATGGGAGCTATTGCCGTGGTATATACCATGATGGGCGGTATGAAGGCTGTTATCTATACCGATACCGTACAGTGGATAATCTTGCTGTTAGGGCTAATAGGTGTAGCCATACCAATGGCATGGGTGAAGCTGGGCGGACTGGCAGGAATACAGCCGTACCTAAGTGACGACATGCTATCTATGAATAACATTACTTGGCAGAATGTGGTGAACTGGACGGTGACCATAGTGCCTATATGGTTTGTAGGTATGACCCTTTATCAAAGGATATTTGCCTGTAAGGATGTAAAGAATGCAAAACGAGCTTGGTATATAGCAGGCGTGTTGGAGTGGCCATTTATGGCGTTCACAGGGGTGTTGCTAGGTTTGTTGTCTAATGTGGCTATGCAGAAGGGTATCATTCCTCAAATAACAGATAGCGAGCTAGGCTTACCGTTCTTGATAAAGAATATTCTACCTGTTGGGTTTACAGGCGTGGTGTTGGCAGCATACTTCTCTGCCGTGCTATCTACTGCCGATAGTTGCCTGATGGCAGCATCGGGTAGTGTGGTAGGCGATGTAGTGCCTGCAAGCATGAAAGGCTCGCACAAGAAAGTAGTACGCTTCTCACAAGTGAGTACATTAGCTATAGGTATGTTTGCCATCTTGCTGGCATCGGTTATGGAGAATGTCTTGCAACTGATGTTGTATGCTTATGCCTTTATGGTATCGGGGCTGTGTGTACCTATAGTGGCTTCTATCTTCCTGAAGAAACGCTACCCACAACCTGCATTGGTGTCTATGATACTAGGTGGTGTAACGACTACAGCTCTTATAGTGTCAGAAGCAAGATTGCCTCTGGGCTTAGATGCCAATATATTCGGATTAAGCGCAGCAGCTATCAGTTATATTGTGTTGCATCAGGTGTATAAGAATAAATATACAGCGTAAGTGTATTTGGCTTATTTTGATGTTACTTGAACATCATGAGTGTCCGAATATTATACCGTATACTTACTATTTGTCTAGCAATAATATGGTTGTTTAATGGGTTGTTTTGTAAAGTGCTTAATCTTGTTCCCAGACATCAACAAATTGTAGCAAGGATATTAGGAGACCGCCATTCTCTATTATTTACCATATTGATTGGTATTGCCGAAATCATAATGGCAATTTGGGTATTGAGTACTTACCGATCAAAGCTTAGTGCTATTGTACAGGTCGCAGTTATTGGTACAATGAATGTAATAGAGTTCTTTGTGGCGCCAGACTTGCTGCTATGGGGTCGTTTCAATTTGTTATTTGCAGTTTTGCTTATGAGTGTTATATATTTAAATGAATTTCACTTAAAGACTCAAGCAAGTAGATAGTGCTCTCTACTCTTAAATATCATCCTTTTGCTGTAGATGCGTTTTTTGAGCGTTCATTAGTGCTTACCTATGCAGTGCCTAAAGAACAATTAGAGGTATTGCTACCTCCTCCTTTAAGTCTTGATACCTATGATGATAAGTATGGTTTTATAGCTGCAGCATTGGTGAGTACAAAGTGCTTAAGACCGAAAGGATTTCCAAAGTTTTTGGGTAATGACTTCTACCTTGTAGGATATAGAGTATTTGTAAGGTATACAAATGAAGCAGGTAAGCGGCTGCGTGGATTATTGATCCTAAAGTCTGAGACGAATAAGAAAAAGATGGAGCTGCTGGGCAATATTTTTACCCTTTATAACTATAGTACTACAGATATATTTGAGTCTATAAATGGCTCTAGGTTAATGATCACCTCTGAAAAGTCTGGGTTTAGTGTAGATGTTGATAGGAATGTTGAAGATGTGCAACTGCCGGAAAGTACGCCATTTTTAGGCTGGAAAGAAGCTAAGCGGTTTGCAGGACCACTGCCATTTACTTTTACATATCTGCCTGAACAAAAGCAGGTGCTCATCATTAAAGGTATGCGCCAAAATTGGCAACCTAAGCCTATACATGTTATAAGTCATGAGTTCTCATTTATCAATGCTTTGAAGCTAAAAGACGTACATTTAGCTAATGCTTTTATAATAGAACAGTTACCATATTGTTGGGAAAAAGGAATATTAGATAAGTGGCAACAGGAAGAAAACCATTTGAAGGTGTAACGAACATAATCAAGTTCAACTGGCACTTTTTTGTCGTGTCTGCACTTGTTATGATATTGGAGCTATTACTACTATTTTATACTACAGGAACAATTAAGTGGCTAATAGGCTTAGGCTTAAGTATCATGCTGCTACTATTAGTAACACCGTTGTTGGTATCATATTATGTGTATGACAGGTTGGGCTTATATAGTATGGAATGGCTGCATAAAGATCTGGTAGGTAGTAGCGTAGTGAATATTCATGCGGGGTTTGACGAGTTTAGCAATGTGATAGAAAAAAGGTATGACCATACAGAGCTACGAGTATTTGACTTCTATGACCCTGAGAAGCATACTGAATTGTCTATAAAGCGTGCAAGGAAACGTTATCCCATACATAGTAATACTGTACCCATTTCTACCAAATTTTTACCATTAGATGATGATAGCGTAGATACTATTATGTTGATATTTGCTGTACACGAGATTAGAGATGATGATGAACGAATAGCTTTTTTTAAGGAACTCTCAAGAGTATTGCATGATGATGGTAGAGTAATAGTAGTGGAGCATTTAAGAGATATGTCTAACTTTTTAGCTTATAATATTGGGTTCTTTCACTTCTTACCAAAGCATACTTGGTATGATACTTTTGAGCATGCTAAGCTCTCTATTGCTTCTGAAATTAAATTATCTCCTTTTATATCAACCTTTATCCTGAAAAAGAATGGAACTACACCTTAAGATCATAGGCGGTGCTCTTATCGTTTTAGGTATTATTCATATAATCTTCCCAAAGTACTTTAAATGGCAGGATGAACTGAAGCATTTAAGTCTTATAAATCGACAGATGATGCAAACACATACTTTTTTTATCGCGTTAACTGTGTCATTTATGGGCGTACTTTGCTTGACCCAAAGTGAAGGAATAATAAATACACCCTTAGGGCAAAATGTCGCTTTGGGACTTGGGGTATTTTGGAGTTTACGACTATTTTTTCAGCTATTTGTCTACTCTTCTAAGCTATGGAAAGGTAAACTGTTTGAAACCGCAGTACATATATTATTTACGTTGTTTTGGATATATATGACTGTCGTTTTTTTTATGATATACTTCTAATT
>CAZPDA010000076.1:0-12398 GCA_964585115.1 uncultured Flavipsychrobacter sp. | reverse complement strand
AACTAACAGCTCCATCAAAGCATTTACTTCTTCTTGAGGTCGGCTCCAATTTTCTGTAGAGAAAGCATATAGTGTTAAATAAGAGATACCAACCTCACCACAACCATTCACTATCTCCCTTACACTTACCACACCTTCATGATGACCGTAAACGCGGTCTTCACCACGTTCTTTAGCCCAACGACCGTTACCATCCATAATAATGGCAACATGCTTAGGCAGTTTGCTACGGTCTAAAGATTCCATTATATCCATGTAAAAACTACAATTGACACTTTTAAAGGTGTGCAAAGGTACAAAAATAGCCGCTTGTTATATGTATCAAAATAACGCCATGTTAGTTTAACGCCACTTTAACGGCAGTTTGTCATAATTAAGTCGTTTTCAGTAGATAAAATGTTACAAGATTCATCAAGTTTTTATTTCTTTTTTCGTTCTTTTAGGTAATATTTGAACTTACATGATTACTGACCTAAGCCATAATAACTCTCTGCTATCCTGCTGGATGGGAGAAGTACGCAATATAAATGTGCAGAATGACCGAATGCGCTTTCGTAAAAATATAGAGCGTATTGGTGAGGTTGCAGCTTATCATATTAGCCAACAGCTTAGTTATAAAGAAGTTACCATACAAACTCCTATGGGAGAAGCTGACTGCATGGAGCTAGAAGAACAGCCTGTACTAGCTACAATATTAAGAGCAGGGCTACCATTGCATCAAGGATTATTAAACTTCTTTGATAAAGCTGACAATGCTTTTATAGCAGCATATCGCAAACATCATAAAGACGGATCGTTTGAGATTGATCAACAATATGTTACATGTCCGGACCTTGACGGTAAAGTACTTATTATTTCAGACCCTATGCTTGCCACAGGTGCTTCTTTAGTATTAGCGTTACAAACGCTTACAAATGAATACAAACCTAAGGCGATTCATATAGTATCCGTAATTGCATGCACTGTTGGTATTGAATATATTAAGCGAAAATTTCCTGATGTTAATATTTGGGTAGGTGGTATAGATGATGAATTAACGGCTAAAGGATACATCGTTCCTGGGCTTGGCGATGCAGGAGACTTGTGTTTTGGTGAGAAACTACAGTCATAGCCCAACTAAAATAATATATACAACGTCTTGTATAATAATAGAATTTGGCTTATTTTGGCTTTTGAAACTTTGTTAAACTTTTAATAAACGATACCCAGATGAAGAAAATATTACTTGGAGTATGTGCTACGATGATGTTATCGACTTCGGCTATGGCTCAAGATCCGCACTTTACTCAATATTTTGCATCACCTCTTACACTTAACCCGGCCCTTACAGGCCTTACTCAAGAGGATATTAGACTTGCAGCTAACTACCGTAATCAATGGGGGTCGGTTTCACCAAATCCTTATGTAACAGGTACTATATCATATGATATGGCAACTATGAAAGGAGCTCTTGGAAATGGAGACGCTTTGGGTATTGGTGTTTTAGGCTTATTTGACCGTTCAGGACTTGGTGGCTTACAAAATATCACTGTTGGTATATCAGCAGCATATCATAAAGCTTTAGGATATGAAAAGCAGCACACACTATCAATTGGTATACAGGGTGCGCTAGTTCAAAAATCTATCGACTTCACAAAACTAAAATTCGAAGATCAATTTGACATCTCTACAGGTGGTACTCCATATCAAACTTCTGAGAACCTATCAAATCAAGATCTTACATATGCTGATTTCAACGCAGGTATAATGTACTCTGGTCGTGTTAATGAGCATGCTACTACTTATATTGGATTCTCTTATTATCACTTAACTCAGCCTGTTGAGTCTTTCCAAAATAGCAACCATAAGATACACGCTCGTTATACTGGTTACTTAGGTGGTTCATTCGACCTTAATGAGAATATCGTTTTATATGCTAGTGGTTTGTACCAAAGCCAAGCTTCAGCTTCTGAATTAATGGCTGGTGCTGCTGTTGGTTTCGTACTTAACCCTGGTCATGACAGAGAATTCTCTAAAAATACTATCTTCTACCTAGGTGGATGGTATCGTTATGGAGATGCAGTTTCTCCTTACATCGGATTCGAGTGGTCTAAAATGAAGTTAGGTATCAGCTATGACGCTAACCTTTCTGCTCTATCTCCTGCTACAGGTGGTAATGGAGGATATGAGGTTTCTCTTATCTTCAACGGTAAGATCAACAAAGGCGTTCACAGCCCTACTTACAACTTTGCTTGTCCTAAGTTCTAATTATAGAACTACATAATATTGAAAAGAGCGGGTGTTTCACTCGCTCTTTTTTATTTATAGTCCTTTGCCTTTACTTACATACTTGTTTCCCCGAATGCTAAACCTGTATGGTAGCAAAGCATCTTCTTTAGCGTAAGCTACTCCCACTCTGCTTCTCTCTTCTATATTACTGTCATTCACAATTAGGCCTTTATCTTCTATGTATATAGAACTACTGTTCAAGGAAAGCCCTGTATGGGATGTCTTTATCCCCAATGCTTGACTCATAGCACCAGGACCAGCTGTAAGCGTCGTATCTAGCTTAGACTTACGTCTACGCTGTATCATAAATGGTATATTATCCAGCGGCTCTATTGCTCGTATTAATACTGCATGAGGCACATCCTTTATATTGGTCACCACATTGAATAAATGATGAATACCATAACAGAGGTATACATATGCCACCCCACCTTCATGATACATTATTTCAGTACGTTTGGTACGTCTGCCACCATAGGCGTGAGAAGCTTTATCATTTACTCCTGCATAGGCTTCGGTTTCCACTATCATACCTGAGGTAGTTTGCCCATCTATATTAGTTACCAACACTTTCCCTAATAACTCCCTAGCGATACCGACAACATCTTCTCTTAGATAAAAACTCTTAGGTAAAACCATACCTCAAAAATAAACCGATAAAGAAGAATTGAAACAAAATGTATTTTAGCACCAATGAGTACAAAAGCTAAAATATACCTGATACCGATACCTATTGCTGAAGATGCACTACATACCTTATCAGAACAAATAAGGACCACTACATTAGAAGTAACACACTACTTCGTAGAGAACATACGAACAGCAAGACGTTTCCTGAAGTCTGTTCATAAAGAGATAGTTATTGATGACCTGCACTTCTCAGAAATAGACAAACGTGAAGGTCCTGACCTTAGCACACTATCACAATGGGTAAAAGAGGGCCAAACAATTGGCATTATGAGCGAGTCAGGATGTCCCGGCATTGCTGACCCTGGAGCTATTATAATCAATAGAGCTCACGAAATGAATGTACCCATATATCCACTGACCGGCCCTAACTCTATCGTCCTCTCTTTAATGGCATCAGGAATGAACGGACAGAGCTTTGCTTTTAACGGCTACCTTCCCGTAAAGAACCCTGAACGTAGCAAACAGATCAAACATTTTGAACTACGCTCCAAGTCTGAGCATCAAACTCAGATATTCATAGAAACACCATACAGAAACAATCAACTATTAGAAGACGTGTTAAAGAACTGTGCACCTAATACACAGTTATGCCTCGCACAAGACATATCAGGTGCTGATGAGTACATCAAAACAAAAACCATAAAAGACTGGAAAAAGCAAAAGCCAGAGTTAAAGAAGCTACCTTCAGTGTTCTTATTGCTCGCCTAGCGCAAAGCGACCTTCTTGTATCTCTTCAACACTTATAATAGCATCTACAATATACTGACCTGTTTCGTCATTCTTGCTATTATAGTTTTCGCCTCGCCAAGGCAAGCTACGGCGATACTGTACATAATGTAGTGTAACCTTCTTATCTATACATTTGGATAAAGAATCGGCTAAGGCTATATCAGTAACACTGAAATAAAAATACTGTGCGTTAAAGCCACCTGACTTCTGCCCAAAACCTCGCATCAACATTTCCCCTTCATAGGTTTTGAACAGGTTGCCTTTTCTTGAAAACTTTTGGAGAACGCCGCCTCTATTCCCATCACTAAAGGAACTATAATAGAACCAATAGACATAACCTACACTACCCAATAGTAGCAACGTGACCGTTATAAAGATAGCCTTACGCATAATACAAGATACGAAACTAAAATATTAAATGCACCTAACAAGTGCTACAACCTACTGGTAACGATTATTTTACCTTTCTATCTTTCCATCTATATACACCAATAAAGCCTAGCAATCCAGCACTGATGATATAGGCAATATGTAGTGGCTGATAGAATGCGAACGTTATTATCTGACTCGTTTTGCCAAAGAATTTAGATACAGGATAAAGATAGATAAGCTCTATTTCCGTTTTCACTAAGAACATACATATCAACACACCAAATAAAGGATAGTAGAAAAAACCACCTATTAGTGCTGCTAGAAAAGATAAATTGAATATGTATACCAGTGCCAGTAATAGTGTCAAGCGTTTATCATCATATTTACCCGATTTTGATGCCCAGCGTATACGTTGCTGAAAAAAGTCGCCCCAACTATGCTGAGGTTGAGTTTTTACTATAGCTTTTTTTGACTTCAAGTAAGATATCTGGCTTGGATATGCCATTTGCATCTTCATCATCAGCAAGTAGTCATCCCCCGATGCTATATGGTCTACACCTTCATATCCTCCTACACCTTCAAAAGCACTTCTGGAGAATGCAAGATTAGCACCATTACTCATGTTGCCCAAGTTCAGTTGCAGTGCTGCGGCTGTGATGCCCTGCATACTCATAAAGTCTAATGATTGAAACTGCTGTAAAACAGACTTATCTGCATCATAATCTACAGGGGCTACTATCATTACAGGTTTTTCTTGTTGATACATAGCAACTACATCCTGTATCCAATCCGGCCCTGCGTAGCAATCTGCATCAGTAGTAACAACTAGTTCTCCACTACTACTTTCTACACCTTTTGCTAAAGCATACTTCTTATACGCAGTTACTTTTTCATCGCTTTTTATCTGTTGCTGTAGGTCTATATACTTTACTGACGCACCATAAGACCTTACAATACCAGCAGTTCCATCAGTAGAATGGTCATCAACTACGATCACCTCTAACAGCTCTTTAGGGTAATTTTGGGAAAGTACTGCATCAAGACAGGTCTTAATATTCTGCTCTTCATTACGAGCAGGTATAATAACACTAACCTTGGTTTCGGGAGTATACCCCTCTTCTATTGTAAAGGGTTTCTGTCGCTTCCAACCTTTACGGTATGTAAGCATAAGTATAACGTAAGCCAGAGTTATAAGTGAGAATATTAAGATCAATATCATAATAGTACTGATGCGATTTTAGGTGCTGTAGTGTTATCTAGTATACGGTGTCCTTTCTCTAAAACATGAATATTAATGCTTGGTATCTTCTTATGAAGCTTATAAGCATGGGATAAAGGTATAACTCTATCGTATTTCCCCATAAAAACATCTACAGGTATATTATGTTCACGAACGTTCTTATTTAAAATATTATGATCAGGGATGAGCAACCTCATAGCAGGCCATACCTGTAGTAGAAACTTACGCTCTTCCTCACTATCAAGATATTTAGTAGCAAACTTGTACTTACTTTGATTTACGATATTGCTTCTTCTTGCAAAAGATATAATAGGTTCATATGGCTTGGGATCACGCAAAAAACTTCTGAATATTCTTTTGCCAAATATGTTCTGCGTTACAAAATGATAGAAACTATTGAATACCAAACCATCGGACGCTAACAAAACAACCTGTTGTATATACTTGGGCACAGACTCTAATGCAGTGAGGCAAACCCTCCCTCCCATACTATAGCCTATTAAGCTAACGCTAGAGACATTAAACTCCTTAAGCGTATTCTTTATCAGAACCCTTAATTGCTTTTTAGTAAAAGGAGTTTCTTTAGGCCATTCGGTATGTGCATGGTGAGGCAAGCTAAATGCTAATATGGTATACGCTTTGCCTATTATAGGCTCTAGTAATGAAAATATCTTAGCCGTATCACCGTAGCCATGAAATGCCATAAGCACAGCTTCTCCCTTACCATATTTATAGTAATGAAGCTTTTGCTCACCTGCTGATATATAGCCTTGGTCACTCATTATAACTATCAACAAAATTACAAATGCTATAACGGATACTTATAATTATTTAACAACTAATAAGTTTAAAAATTAAGTAATTTCATAGGAAACGTTTTAGCTATGGAAGAACAGACAAAAACAGTAATTCAAGGCGGCGGATTTTTAATTAATGCATCCACTCCTGAAGACACATTTACTCCCGAAGATTTTTCAGAAGAACAAAAACTTATAGAACAGACATGTAGTGACTTTTTAGAGAAAGAAGTACTGCCTAAGATCATAGCTATAGACAATAGAGAAGAAGGACTAATGCCTACCCTACTAGATAAAGCTGGAGAGCTTGGGCTATTAGGAGCAGCGTTCCCGGAGCAATATGGAGGCTTGGGAGAAGACTTTGTAACGGCAACACTTATCAATGAAGCACTAGGCGGAGGGCATTCCTTTGCGGTAGCTATGGCTGCGCACAACGGTATCGGCTCTCTACCTATACTATACTTCGGTACCGAAGAACAAAAGCAGAAATACATTCCAAAACTTGCTACAGGCGAGCTAAAAGGAGCATATGCACTTACAGAGCCCAACTCAGGGTCAGATGCTTTAAGCGGTAAAACATCTGCCGTACTTTCTGAAGACGAAAAGCATTACCTGATAAATGGTCAGAAGATATGGATAACCAATGCTGGCTTTGCAGATGTCTTTACAGTATTTGCAAAGGTTGATGGAGAGCATTTCTCTGCCTTTATAGTAGACAGAGGCACCGAGGGCTTAAGCTTTGGAGAAGAGGAGCATAAAATGGGAATAAAGGGTTCTAGTACCCGTCAGGTATTCTTTGAGAACTGTAAAGTACCTAAAGAGAACCTGTTGGGAGAAATAGGGCGTGGACATATTATTGCCTTCAATATTTTGAATATAGGTCGTTTAAAGCTTTGTGCAGCAACCCTTGGAGGTGCTAAGCGAGCATTGGATACTACCATTACTTATGCAGCTACCAGAGAGCAGTTCAAAACACCTATTGCACAGTTCGGAGCTATACAGCACAAGCTTGCTGAGATGGCTATAAAGATCTTTGCTACAGAGAGTGCGCTATACCGTACCTCAAGATGGATAGCTGACAAAGAAAAAGAGTTAGCAGCTACAGGCAAGGCTAGTGATGAGACCTTACTAGGTGCAGCAGAAGAATATGCTATAGAGTGTGCGATGCTGAAGGTAATAGGTTCTGAAACGCTGGACTATGTTGTAGATGAGGGTGTGCAGATACACGGTGGTAATGGTTTTTCTGATGAATACAACATTTCTCGTGCATACAGAGACAGCCGTATCAATAGAATATTTGAAGGTACAAATGAGATAAACAGGCTACTAACGCTGGATATGTACCTTAAGCGTGCTATGAAGAACCGCATCAACCTAATGGGCCCTGCAATGGAAGTGCAGAAAGAGCTGATGGGTATTCCTGACTTTGATGAAGATGATGCTCCATTTGCAGCAGAGCACAAAGCTATTGCGAACTTCAAAAAAGCGATACTAATGTGTGCAGGTGCTGCAGTACAGAAGTTGATGATGAAGATAGAAGGAGAACAGGAAATTCTAATGCACTTAGCTGATATGCTAAATGAAACATTCATGGCAGAGAGTATGCTACTCCGTACCATTAAAATGACCGACCAAGGGCATGCTAGTGCAGACCTTGCACATAAGGCGACACAAGTATTCATATCAGATGCAGCAGACCGCATAAACCATGCAGGTAAAAATGCGATAAATGCTTTTGCGGAAGGTGATGAACAACGTATGATGCTGCTTGGCATGAAACGCTTTACAAAAGTTGGCAGCTTCAATAGTAAGGAAGCCAGAAGAGCAATTGCCAAAGTATTAGTAGATAAACAACACTATTGCTTTTAAATAGCATATAAAGTTTTGAATAAAAACATACTAAATTAGCCCTGCAATTATTGCAGGGCTAAACTTTTTATATCATGGCGGACAAACAAAAATTCATAGACGATATCAGTAGTGGCTATACATTCAAAGGACGCAACTTCTTACTAGGTAAAGCTATACTAAATGGGGAAGTGATAAGTGATGCCGCTGTGAACGTCCCACTAAAAACGCTGAACCGTCATGGGTTGATCAGTGGTGCTACAGGTACAGGGAAGACCAAAACGCTGCAAGTATTATCTGAGGCACTGAGCGATGCCAGTGTTCCCGTTCTACTAATGGATATAAAAGGAGACCTTAGTGGTATTGCCGCCGCAAGTGCAGGACATAAAAAGATAGATGAACGCTGCGCTTTATTAGGCATTGACTTTAAACCTAGTGCCTACCCGGTAGAGCTATTGTCACTTAGTGAAGAACCAGGAGTTAGACTAAGGGCTACAGCTACAGAGTTTGGTCCTATACTATTGGCTAAGATACTAGACTTGAACAGTACTCAGGAAAGCATTTTGGCAATGCTCTTCAAGTATTGTGATGATAATAAGATACCACTAATAGACCTCAATGACCTGCAAAAGACGCTGCAATGGGCAGCCAATGAAGGAAAAGATGAACTGAAAGAGGCTTATGGTACTATGTCATCAGCGTCTATTGGCACTATCATGCGTAAGGTAATAGCGCTACAGCAACAAGGTGCTGATAATATTTTCGGAGAGCGTTCTTTTGAGGTAGATGACCTGATGAGGATAGCGGATGATGGTAGAGGTATGATAAATATACTCCGCGTTACCGACCTACAAGACAAGCCTAAGTTGTTCTCTACATTCATGCTACAATTGCTATCAGAGCTATATGCTACGATGCCTGAAGAAGGAGACCCAGACCAACCGAAGCTGGTGATGTTCATAGATGAAGCACACCTTATATTCAACGATGCTAATGATGTATTGGTAGAGCAACTGGAGACCATTGTAAAGCTGATACGCTCTAAAGGTGTAGGCGTATTCTTCTGCACACAAAACCCTACAGATATTGCTCCTGCCGTACTAAGTCAGCTAGGACTAAAAGTACAGCACTCACTACGAGCCTTTACTGCCAGAGACAGGAAATCCATAAAGCAAACCGCAGAGAACTATCCGCTAAGTGACTACTACGATACTGAAGAGATAATAACAAACCTTGGTATTGGTGAAGCATTAGTGACACTACTAAATGAGAAGGGCATTCCTACTCCACTTGCTGCAACTATGCTTTGTGCGCCACGCTCTCGTATGGACATTCTAACCGACGAGGAGATAAAAGCCCTTGTAGACAAATCTAAGCTGGTAGATAAATACAGCGAGACCATAGATAGAGAAAGTGCTTACGAAATTCTATCAGAAAAGCTGGAAGAGGCTAAAGAAGAAGCACCAAAAAGAAAAGCACGCAGAGAAAAGGAAGAAGAAACCATTATAGAACAGATAGGGAACAATACCGTTGTACGAAGCATGATGCGCACAGCCGGCAACATGATAGTACGTAGTTTGCTAGGTTCACTAGGGCTTGGAGGCAAAACTAAACGTAAGAAATTCTTTTAGTCGTCTCTTAGTTCTTTTCCTGTAAGGTTCAAGAATACATCTTCCAGATTTGCATCCTTTACCTTTTTAGGTCTGGTAAAACCTGATGCTATTAGGTTGTCTATAAGATTATCAGGCGTATCTAGTTCTATGATATTGCCTGAATCAACTATTGCTACTCTATCGCAAAGCTCTTCGGCCTCATCCATGTAGTGTGTGGTCACTACTACCGTTGCACCTCTATCTCGTACACTCTTTATTAACTCCCATAGGTTACGTCTTGCCTGCGGGTCCAGCCCCGTAGTAGGCTCGTCTAAGAAGATTATCTTAGGGTCGTTTATTAGCGTAGTAGCTATGGAGAAACGTTGCTTCTGTCCGCCCGACAATTGTTTGAACTTATTCTTTGCTTTTTCTCTTAGGTTCACGGTATCTAACAGAGCCAAAGGGTCAACGTCTTTATTATATAGCCCTGCAAAAAGCTCTATTATCTGCACGAGGTTCAGATTGGGATAATAACCCGCAGCTTGAAGCTGTACGCCTATTACTTTTTTTATACCATCAGACTCCTTATCTAGGTCTTTTCCATCTACAGTTACTTTTCCGGCAGTCTTCTTACGAAGGGTCTCTATTATCTCAAGCGTAGTGGTCTTACCAGCTCCATTAGGTCCTAGCAGACCAAATATCTCGCCTTCATACACTTCAAAACTAAGACCGTCTACAGCCGTGAAGTCGTCATACTTCTTTACTAGACCTTCTACTTTTATAATTGCTTCTGCCATTACCTGCAAGATATGAATAACTACTATTTACCTATTAAAAAACAACTACGATGTAATTTACCTTTGAAATCGAACGGGGTTGTCAATGCCGTAATATCGGTTATATCAGGCGTTGGAATGCTATCTCTTTCCAGCTCAAAACCACGGTAGTTGTTACTGAAGTATATCTTCCCGTCCGGCTTACACCCTTTTAGCAACTGCTTTATCAACCATACATGGTCTCGCTGCACATCAAACGTACTCTCCATACGCTTACTGTTAGAGAACGTAGGAGGGTCACAAATGATAATATCATAAGCATTCGCAGGAATATTTTTGATAATATCCATTACATCTCCATGCACAAATTCATGTAGCTCTTCATCATACAGCTTATTATACTGCATATTTCGCTTAGCCCAGTTCAGATAGGTCTTAGAAAGGTCTACAGATGTAACACTAGCTGCGCCACCATGTGCTGCATACACGCTGAAAGAACCTGTGTAGCAAAATAGGTTCAATACATGCTTCCCTTCTACTTCTTTCCTTACCATATCTCTTGTGATGCGATGGTCTAAGAACAGACCAGTATCTAAATAGTCAGTAAGATTGATAATGAAACTCAATCCATTCTCAGGTACAATTTTTTCTATTTTTTGCTCTGCAAACTTTTCATACTGTCCCTGCTTACCTGCTTTACGCTGTCTGCGCTTCATGTATATATCATCTACAGGTAGCTCCAGCACTCTAGCTATTATTTCCTTGCAAGCATCCAGCCACTCAGCATGGTCTTCTTCTTCCATACCGTGCCTGCGCTTATACTCTGCAGCATGTATTATACCATTGTAATTCTCAATAGCAAA
Source organism: uncultured Flavipsychrobacter sp. (assembly GCA_964585115.1). Taxonomy (GTDB): domain Bacteria; phylum Bacteroidota; class Bacteroidia; order Chitinophagales; family Chitinophagaceae; genus UBA5543. Next base: position 1,223 of record CAZPDA010000076.1, on the reverse strand, counting down.
AGGAAATTCAGGCAGATCATGATCGTAGAAACGATAACATTGTACATCTTGCCTACGTGCCAACTTGCTGAAATGCTTATACATCTTCCGCAAGCGGTTCTCAAACATCTGTAGCTTTTCGCTATTTACAGCCATATTTTCTGTGGAAACTAATAAGTATAACTATGCCTTTTCTCTTCAGGTGGCTTATAATGACCTTGCTTTAAATGAGGTAAGCTCTTTGCTCTTTTTTGGTAGTGTGTGCTATCAGCCTTAGAGTATGGATAATCTTTAGTAAAAATAATATCGTCTATCTGGTATTCTACATCGCGTATCAACCTACCACTATATGGCTCATAATAATGCCACATACCATGGCGCACGCTACCCCAAGATGTTGGTACACGTACCAACTTTTGTACTCCTGTAACAGGGTCTTCTACTACTATTGAATCATAGTCATAAGTAGTATTCAATGCAAAATACTGCCCTACACAAGCTAGCTTACCCTTCGTATAATACTTTACTTCCCCGTCTAGCAGACCTTTTTTATAGTTCTCTATAGCTACAAGGTCTCCTTCCGAATCCATTTTGTACCATACACCAAACTTATCACCGTGTATGAATGCACCAAACGAAGTATACTCCGGCTCTCCCCTTTGTTCCTGCTTCTTTATCACCCAGTCGCCATGTTTCTTACCATTAGCGTCTAGTTTGTTTACAGGTTTGTCTTTCTTAATATCCAATATATCCTGTGCATTTTGTGCATAGGATAGACCAGTACCTAACAGAAAGGCAGATATGAATACAAAAACTCTTATCATCAATATTATTAAACCGAGAATGATGTACCACAGCCACAGGTCTCACTAGCATTAGGATTATTGAATACAAAACCTCTTGCGTTCAACCCTTGCTGAAAATCGACCTCAATACCGAAAAGGTACATTTCGTGTGCCTTTTTCATAATTACAGGAATACCTGCTATTTCGTATTGCTCGTCATCTTCTTCTTTATTATCAAAACCCAGTACATAGGTAAGACCAGAACAACCACCACCTTTCACACCTACACGCAATAGCTGAGTAGCATCAAAGCCAGGCTCAGTCATCAACCTCTTCACTTCTGATATTGCCCCTTCTGTCAACTTCAAGGGTGCTTTTGTTGTTGTTTCCATCAATCACTTATATTTTCTACAAAAATACCCTATGTACTCACTACATCCAAATAGCTGAATGCTAAGT
>CAZPDA010000075.1:0-12582 GCA_964585115.1 uncultured Flavipsychrobacter sp. | reverse complement strand
ATCTCGTATATGATGCCCGGAGCATCAGCTATCATGCTAAAATATTGATCGCTACAAGTATCTACTTGGTGAGTTTCTAGGTCTTTAAAAATAGACTGAGCATTTTTTGTAGGTATAGTCGATTCATAAATACCTTCATACTCCGTAAACATTTTACCGGTATAGATAACTTTACCGTCTGCAAAGATCTCGGATTTGTAAGTAGGGCACTGACCAAAGCAGGCAGTACGCTCCATTCTTACATATATTATGTTATTTACCTTGGCTGAATTATCTGTAGTTTTCTTTTGCTGAGCACAAGCAGATAGCATTATGATACAAAGTGCCGCAAAACTTAAAAGGTTCTTCTTCATTTTTTCTAAATTTCCGTGTCAAAGATAAGCGATACTATTTCGCCTCACTATTATTATTGCAAATATGTTACCAAACAACACCTTAGACACCACGCTTTATCGTCTTGCTTTAACATTTGTAAAAGATATAGGCCCTAAAACAGCAAGAAGTTTATTAAGCCATTTTGGTAGTGCTGATGCCATTTTCAACGCTAGCGTTAAAGAGCTGACCAAAGTTCCGGGTTTAGGTCAAGCTAGAGCAAAGGCATTTAAAGAGACCAACGCACTCAATAGAGCAGAGCAAGAATTAACATATATAGAAAAGGAGGGAATCACTGTGTTGTGGATAGGAGATGAAAGTTATCCATCTCGATTAAAAAGATGTAATGATGCTCCTTTATTACTATACAGCAAGGGGAATGCTGATCTGAATTTTGATAAAACTGTAGCTATAGTAGGTACTCGTAAGTATACAGACTACGGTCAGCGCATAACAGAAAAGTTGGTAGAGAAGCTTAGCTCAGTTGAGGGGATCTCTATAATAAGTGGCTTAGCTGCAGGTATTGATACCATCGCACACAAAGCTGCGGTCAAGAGTGGTATACCTACAGTGGGTGTATTAGGGCATGGGCATGATAACATGTATCCGGCATCTAATAAGAAGCTAGCTAATGAAATGCTGGAAAATGGTTGTGTGCTTACTGAATATGCATCGGGTACAATAACAGACAAGTCTAACTTCCCAATGCGGAATAGGATAGTAGCAGGTATGAGCGATGTAACTGTTGTAGTAGAAAGCGATATAAAAGGCGGCGCAATGATAACCGCTCGTGTAGCGTCTAGCTATAATAGAGATGTTGTCGCGTTTCCGGGTAGGGTATTTGATAGCCGCTCTGCCGGGTGCAACGAGTTGATAAGAACAAATATCGCTGCTATGGTCACCTGTGCGCAAGACCTGCTTGAGCTAATGAATTGGGATATAGAAAAACAACCTGCTGCACAAAAGCAGCTATTCTTAGACCTCTCGCCTGAGGATCAAAAGATAATAGACCTGCTACAAGACAAAGATGCAGTGCATACAGACGCTTTACTAGAGCAATGCGGTATGACCAGCTCTGCAATGGCAGGACTGCTCTTGCAGTTAGAACTACAAGGACTAGTAAAGGCGCTGCCGGGCAAGCACTATAGGTTAGATTAAGACAAGTATTGCTAGAGAAAGCTCTTATGAAACTATGTCTCCTTCCAAGTCATAGTCGTAGGCCTTAGTTATCTTCACATTCACGAATTCACCTATTGGTAGCTCTTCGTCTGTGTTGATGATAACTTCATTATCTACTTCCACACTGTCATATTCTGTACGTCCAAGATATCTGCCTGCTTCTTTCTTATCCACCATCACTTTGTAGATGTTACCTATCATCTCTTGATTCTTCTCGAAGGAGATTTCTTGTTGTACTTCCATCACTTCCTGCGCACGTGCTTCTTTTTCTTCTGAAGATAGCGTGTCTTCAAGGTCGTATGCGGAGGTGTTCTCTTCGTGAGAGTAGGTGAAGATACCTACACGCTCTAAGCGTACTTTCTCTAAGAAAGATTTTAGATTCTCTACATCTTCTCTTGTTTCGCCAGGGAAGCCGGCTATCATAGTACTACGTATTGCAATATCAGGTACACGGTCGCGGATAGTATCTATCAGCTCATAGATGTCTTGACTGGTTATCTGGCGTTTCATTGCCTTTAGCATATTGTCAGATATATGCTGAAGCGGCATATCCAGATAGTTACAGATATTGTCACGCTCGCGTATCACATCCAATACGTCTAGCGGAAACTTAGTAGGGTATGCATAATGCAAGCGTATCCACTCCAGACCCTCTACATCAGAAAGGTGCTTTAGTAGGTCAGCAAGCATACGCTTTTTGTAAATATCTAGTCCGTAGTAGGTAAGCTCTTGGGCAATAAGCATTACTTCTTTTACTCCCTTCTTCACTAGCCCTTTAGCTTCTGCTACTACTTCTTCTATTGGTTTAGATATATGTCCGCCACGCATTAGTGGTATAGCACAGAATGCACAGGTACGGTTACATCCTTCAGATATTTTAAGGTAAGCATAGTGCTGTGGCGTACTTAATAGACGTTCGCCCACTAGTTCTTGCTTATAGTCTGCGTCAAACTTTTTCAGCATTAAAGGCAGTTCCATGGTACCAAACCATGCATCTACTTCAGGTATCTCACTACTAAGGTCTCCACGGTAGCGTTCGCTAAGGCAGCCAGTAACGTATACTTTGTCCAGTCTGCCATCTTGCTTCAGCTCTACTTGCTCTAGTATGGTATTGATGCTTTCTTCCTTAGCCTTATCTATAAAACCACAGGTGTTCACCACCACTATATTATGGTCTTCTTTTTCACTTTCGTGTTTCACATTAATGCCATTGGCACTAAGCTGACCACTCAACACTTCACTATCCACCATATTCTTGGAACATCCAAGAGTGATGATATTTACCTTGTCTTTCTTTAATGTTCTAGTCTTCACGCTTACACTATTTCTTTCTCATGAATATTCTTATCGGTACACCACTGAATTTGAAGTGGCTACGGAGCTTATTCTCCAAGAAGTTCTTATACGGGGTCTTCACAGCATCAGGATAGTTGGCATAGAATGCAAATGACGGCACCGCTGTAGGTACTTGGTTTACATACTTTATCTTAACAGAATGACCACGCGACATTGGCGGAGGGTAGTATTCTATTTCTTTCAGCATTACATCATTCAGCTCAGATGTCGGTATTCTACGCTGTCTGTTGTCATACACTTCAAGTGCCATCTCCATAGCTTGGAAGATACGTTGCTTTTCTTGCGCTGATATAAATATGATAGGCACATCTTTAAATGGTGCTATCTTCTCTTGTATCAGCTTGGTGTATTCTTTAGCTGTATTGGTCTCCTTTGCTACAAGGTCCCATTTGTTCACAAGGATGATAACACCCTTACCCTTACGTGCAGCCAAACTAAATATGCTTATATCTTGAGTAGTTACACCTTTTTCTGCATCTATAAGTTGTATACATACGTCTGCCTCGTCCATAGCTCTTATGGCGCGTATCACTGAGTAAAACTCTAGGTCTTCGTGTACGTTCTTCTTCTTACGGATACCTGCGGTATCGATAAGCATGAATTCCTTGCCAAATTGCTTGTAGTGCGTATGTATAGTATCTCTGGTAGTTCCTGCTATATCAGAAACGATCGTTCTTTCTTGGCCAGTTAGTGCATTTAGCAAGGTAGACTTACCCGCATTCGGTTGCCCTATGATGGCAAACTTTGGTATCTCGCTATCTAGCTCTTCCTCTTCTTCTTCAGGTATGTAGCTAGCTACCTCGTCTAGTATATCACCTGTACCACTACCTGATAGCGATGAAAGGAAATAAGTACTGTCAAAACCTAATGAGTAGAACTCTGTAGCATCTAATGCACGCTCTGAGTTGTCAACTTTATTTACAAGCAACAACACAGGCTTATCACCACGGCGTAGCATGTCAGCCATAGCCGCATCTTGGTCGGTAATGCCGGTAGTAGTATCGCAAACAAACAATAATACATCTGCTTCTTCTAGGGCAATATGTACCTGTTTGCGTATCTCTATTTCAAATACATCATCAGTTTTTGCAACAAAACCACCTGTGTCTATCAGGTTGAAGCTTTTGCCGTTCCAGTCGGCTATACCATACTGTCTGTCTCGGGTCACACCACTTATATCATCAACAATAGCTTTACGTTGTTCTAATAGTCGATTGAATAGTGTTGACTTGCCTACATTAGGTCTTCCTACTATGGCTACAGTAAATCCTGGCATTTTTTTGAATTAATGGGCAAAGGTACTACTTATTATGTGTTCCTTACTGTATTATGACAAATATTAACAGCCATGATAATTTTATTACTTTTATCCTTCCAAAAAAGTTTTTTGATGAAGAAGTTTCTACTTAGCATTTTGGCCGTATTAGCGATCGGCACAACTGTAAAAGCCGCTCCCGGTGATACTACTTGGGTACAAGCTCAGAGTGATATCTGGATGGATCATCACGGTGCATTCGACTCTACTGTAGAGTTCCCTGATGGTTCTGTAAAGTATAGAAAGATACTGATGACCTTTACATTGGGTAGGTATCAATGTCCGGGTACTCCTCAGTATTGTGGCGACTGGGACTATACAGTTTCTAATTTTATAATGACCAAAACAGGAGATACGCTTGAGCTTGGTCGTTTTATCACACCATATTCAGGTGATGGTTGGCCACGTATCACTGCAGGTTGGCAGCAACGCTATACTTTTGATGTAACAGACCTTTATCATCAGTTAAAAGATAGTGCAACTGTACGTATCAATTATTCAGGGTACTCTTGGGGCTTCACCGGAAACATTAAATTCGCCTTTATTGAAGGTACACCTCCTAGAGATGTAATAGCTGTAGAGAGACTATGGGGTAAAAGTTACCCATACGGTAAGTCTCCTTCTATCAATGATAGAATAGATATGAAGACGCTTACAGCTCCTGCTAATACTCAATTTACAGAGTTCGGTTTTACAGTTTCTGGTCATGGTAGCGACGCTGCTCAGTGTTCTGAGTTCTGTAAAAAGTTCTATGAAGTAAACCTTAATGGTAGCACATTTGATAAGACAGATATCTGGCGAGACGATTGTGGTTATAACCATATGTACCCTCAAAATGGTACTTGGGTATTCAATAGAGGTAACTGGTGCCCTGGAGATCTTATATATGTAAATACACACAAGCTTGCAGGTGTTTCTGCTGGTAGCAATTATACGCTTGATGTTGATTTTGAGAACTATACAAGTGCCAGCGGTAACGCTTCTTATATAGTTCAGGGTAATGTATTCTATTATGATGCTTTCAATAAGTCAGTAGATGTTTCGTTAGATGATATCGTTGCACCTTCTGACCACGAGATACACTTCCGTAAGAATCCTGTAACAGGTAAGCCAATTATCAAATTGCAAAATACTGGCGGTAGCACGGTTACTAGTATTAAGATAGAATATGGCGTTAATGGTTGGGGTACTCCTCAAACTTATACTTGGTCAGGCTCTTTGGCTTCAATGGAGTCGGCTGAATTAGAGCTTCCTGTTTTAGAGCATTTACAGTCTGTAGATGTTGCATCAACATTTACTGCTACAATATTGGAAGTAAATGGTCAGACCGATGATGATGCTACTAATAATACATTGACCTCATCTTTTGAACCTGCGCTAAGAATGCCTAACCAATTCATAATAGAATTAGGCACAAACCTACCAACAGCAGGAGGCTTTGCTGAAACTGAGTGGAGAATATATGATGTGGCTACAGGTAATGTTGTTGCAGAAAGAACACAGAATGGTACCAGTACATTATATAGAGATACCGTAATGCTTAATAATGGTATCTACAAGTTTGAAGTTACAGATGCAGGTTGCGATGGTGTTAACTGGTGGTTGTATTCTCAGTATCCTACTAACCCGGGTGTAGGTAGTGTAAAGGTGAGAACTATGAGTAGTATCATCGGGCTTTCATTGAAAGGATACTTTGGTGGCGACTTCGGTTGTGGCTTTTCTGAGTTCTTCAATGTAGGCTTCCCTGTTAGCACTAGTAATGTAAAAGCCATCGCTACAAGTATGAAGGTTTATCCTAACCCTGCAAGGAATAAAGTAGTTGTTGCGCTTGATGGTATCAATGATGCTAAGGGTAAAGTACAGGTGATGGATATGCTGGGCAGAGTAGTGCTAGAGCAAGTAGCGAATAGCACTATGGTCGAGTTGAACACTTCAGCACTTACTAATGGAGTATATAGTGTAGTGTACAGAGGTAGCAATAATAGCTTACAAGCACAGGAGCGTGTTGTTATCGCTAAGTAAGAATAAAGTTTATAATAAGTATCAGACGGGCTGCATTGCGTAGCCCGTTTTTTATATGTCGTTGGTTTGTACCTTTGTGTTCATATTTATCAATTATGAGTGATAGAATTGCCAAGCTACAAGAGTTTCTAGCTAAGACACCTGACGACTGTTTTCTAAATCATGCTCTTGCACTAGAGTATATTAAAGTAGGGGATGAGGAAAAGGCAAAGTCGATATTTGAAAAGAACATGGCTTTTGATGAGAACTATGTAGCTACCTATTATCATTTGGCAAAACTGTTGGAGCGCATCGGTGAAGAAGATGAAGCAGTAGCGATATACGAGAAGGGTATGGAGGTTGCTAAAGCTCAAAACGATATGCATAGCTTTAACGAGCTAAGAAGTGCACACGAAGAACTAACTTTCTAAACATGGACCTACACAACAGATTTCAAGCAAATTGGAGGTCACGTTTCTCCAACCAAAGGACTGTGCTACTTGCCGTAAGTGGTGGGGTAGACTCCATGGTAATGGCAGAACTGTTCTTGAGGTCAAAGCTGTCTTTCGCTGTTGCACACTGCAACTTTCAGCTTAGAGGGGAAGATGCGGATAAGGATGAAGCATTAGTAAAAGAATGGTGTGCAAAGAATGAAGTTACGTTTCATAATGTACGATTTGATACTGATGCTAAAGTGAAAGAATGGAAGAAAGGAATACAAGAAACTGCACGTATACTACGCTATGAGTGGCTGGAGCAGACACGCAAAGAGAATAATTATTCGGCAATAGCTACGGCACATCATGCCAATGATAATGCGGAGACCTTATTGATGAATCTGTTTAAAGGGACAGGCATATCAGGCCTTCATGGTATACAGGAGGTCAATGGTCATATCATACGTCCATTGTTATTCGCAGAGCGAAATGACATTAAAGACTATGCTCAGGAGCAGAATGTGATATACAGAGAAGATGCTTCTAATGCTTCAGATAAATATTTGCGGAATGCTGTACGCCATAAAATGATACCGTTAGCAGAAGAGCTATTCTCTGGTGCAGTTGCAAACCTGAATGCAAGTATTAAACGTTTTGCCGAGGCTGAGCAACTATACCGAAAGGCTGTAGATAAAGAACTGAAGAAGCTAGTAGACAAAAGAGGGAATGATATTTATATATCTATATTGAAGCTGAAAAGGGTAGAGCCTTTAGATACCATTTGCTACGAGTTGTTTCATCCATATGGGTTTACATCAGCACAAGTACCACATATCATAGAGTTGATGGACTCTGATAGTGGTAGCTATATAGCGTCCGATACACACCGCGTGATACACAACAGGAACTTCTTGATAATAGCTGCTATAGTTGAAGAAGAAACAGACATCATCCCTGTAACTGATATTCCTACTACGGTCACAACGGCTAATGGTGTGTTCAAGTTCAGCATAAAGACTACTCCTTCAGTCATCCCTGATGATGAAAATATTGCCTTTATCGACCACGATGAAGTAGAGCAGCCCTTACTCCTGCGCCGCTGGAAAACAGGCGACTACTTCTACCCATTAGGTATGGGTATGAAAAAGAAGAAGTTGAGCAAACTTTTCAAAGACGACAAGTTACCCATCCACGAGAAAGAGCGTATCTGGGTACTGGAAAGTAATAAGCGTATAGTATGGGTAGCAGGTATGCGTATGGACGAACGCTTTAAACTAAAACCAACTACTAAAACTGTATTACAAGTAAAGTTTATCCCCGCCTAAAAGTGAGGGTTCATTAATTGGCGTAAGAACAACTCTCCATGAGAGGGCTCAAATACTAGTGTAAATAAGAACCCATACACGGCACCATAAAAGTGTGCATCATGTCCTACATTATCCAAGTTCTTCTTAGACATATATGCCGAGTATCCTAAGTATGCTGCTGCTGCTAATATGCTTGGAATGCCTAGTATAGCAAATAGGTATATCTTTTGCCAAGGAGCAAAGTATACAAAAGAAAAGAGTACGGCAGATACACCGCCCGAAGCACCTAATTCGCGATATGATGGGTTATTACGGTTCTTTAGATATGATGGGATAGATGACGCGACTATACCTGTTAGGTAAAGTATCAAAAACATCATTTGAGACATACCTACCTTGCTATATATATATATAATAGTATCACCAAAGAAGTAAAGGGTGAACATATTTAATGCTAAATGTATGTAGTCTCTATGGATAAAACCACTGGTCAGCAAACGGTAATACTCACTTGGCTGGTCCATTCCTGCAGGCCATAGTATCAGCTTATTAAGTAAAGTACTGTTGTTAAAAGCACTAAGGGTAATGATAACGGTAACGGCTATAATTATAATAGTAAGGCTAATGCTCATCTCTTTGGCTACTTATTTTGTTCTATAAATTATATATGGTGATATGGACTGTTGTGCAAGATACTGAATGCACGATATACTTGTTCTGATAGTATCAACCTCACCAACTGATGTGGAAATACCAGTTTGGATAAAGACCATGTTTGCTTAGCCTCTTTTTGTATACGTTCTGATACACCAAATGCACCACCTATGAGTATAACAATTGTTTTAGTACCCATGTTCATTAGTTGCTGAAACTGCTCTGACCACTGTATGGAATTAAGCAGTTTTCCTCTTTCGTCCAGTAGTATCAGGTAGTGGTGTGGCTGCAGTCTTTTTAGTATCAGTTCCTCTTCTAAAATTTTAGTTCTATTTGCATCTGCATGAGCAGCTTTTTTTGATGGAGGTATGATAATAAGCTCGGTAGGGCAGTTGGGCTTCAGCTTTTGCAGGTAAGTATTTACCCCTTCGTTTATATACTTATCATTGGCCTTGCCTATAGACCATAGCTCTATATTCATGGCATGAAAGTACAGTGTTTGAACAGAAAATTAAGTTTTTTTGAACTAAGGTTTTGCAAAATGATATAGACGTACTATCTTTGCAATCCCAATCGAGGGAATGGCCCCGTAGCTCAACTGAATAGAGCATTTGACTACGGATCAAAAGGTTTCAGGTTTGAATCCTGACGGGGTCACTAGATATATTTTAAAAGCCGCTACTACAGCGGCTTTTGTGTTATTAAGCTCCTAACCTTCCTCCTCTGCAGGTGTCCATATTCCTGCTTCGGCAGTTTCTTTAGCATAGGTGGTGAAGTTCTTAGGTTTTCTACCCAATACCAGTTCTATGTCATTGCTCATTTCAGATATGCGCTCATCTCCCAGCACTTCAGTAAATAAGTAATTGATCAACCAAATGTAGTCTTTAGGTACATTATGTTCCTCCAGCATACCCACATATGCACTCATTGTTATCGGCATAAAGACAATATCTCTACCTGTAGCAGTCGCGATCTCTGCTACTACGTCTTTAAAGGTCAGTAGTCTCTCGCCTGTTAGCTGGTATATCTTGCCATTGTGTTTGTCGTTTATCAATGCTTCTACAGCTACGTCAGCAATATCATCAGTATCTACAAAAGGTATCTTCGCGTTAGCTTGTGGTAGTGCTACATGCCCTGCAAGTATAGGGTCTAGAAAGAAGCTCTCGCTAAAGTTTTGATTGAACCAGCTGGCACGTACTATGGTATGGTCTAGCCCTGAGTTGATAACCACCTGCTCACATAGCTCTGCCTCTCGCTCTCCCTTACCTGATAGTAATACTAATTTCTGTACCCTTTGTTTTTTAGCTATCTCTATTAGCTTCTCTATTGATGCTAATGCACCCGGTACGGCAAGGTCAGGTTGGTAGGTGATGTACACTTTAGAAACGTCTTGCAGTGCTGCTGTCCAAGTGTTGGGGGCGTCCCAATCAAAAGCTGGGCTACCGTTTCTTGAGCCTATGCGTACGTTTTGTCCTTTTTCTTGCAGGCGCGCTACTATTTTACGTCCTGTTTTTCCTGTGCCGCCTATTACTAAGGTCTTGTTGTTCATACTTTTTAGTTTTTATGTTGTTTATGGAATAATTATTTGATTGTTGGTCTGGTGTTTGCAAAAACGGTAAGTAATGCCAATAGAAATGCTATTACAGAGAATACTGTTCTAATAGTGTGTAGTCTGTTCCATTTGTCCTCATAAGCTTTGCGCACATCTTTTAGAGAGCCTTCATTAAGATTGGTCAGGTCAATGGCATCCAGCGTTTCGTTCATCGGTACATTTCCAAATACGGTGACACCTATAGTACCTATGAGGTAGCTAACTGTTGCTGCTGTAATGAGTAATAGAGGTGTTATACCTTTGCTATATTGAGAAAAACAAGCCGCTATTAGCATAAGCAAGCTCCCCATGAATATGATGAAGAACCCCGGGTTCTGTATAGCGCGGTTAATGGATTGCATGGTCTCTAAGTAGGTTCGGTCTGCTAGTTGTTTTGTGCCGGGTATCACTGAGAATTCCCATGCATAGAATAGTCCTGCTGATAACCCCGTTAAAGCAATGCCTATATAGAGTGCTGAGTTTTTGATAAGTAGTTCCATTTTTTAGTCGTTTAAGTTTTGTGTGTATAACCAGTTTTTGAGTGTTGTAGATTCTTGCGAGGTGAGCTTTATCCTATTGCCCTTTGGCATTCTTTTTCTGATGAATACCTGTGTGTTTATCTTATTGGCAAACGCTTCCATGTTGTCTAGGGTAAAGACCTTTTTCTTATTCTGCTTGCGGTGGCAGATGTTGCATTTGGTATTCAATACCTGAAAGGCTGCAAACTTCTTATCTATCACAGCAGGTGTGCTGTAGCTTCTGACCGTAATGCCTATAGCTAGCACAACTAGTATGGCTAAGTAGAGGACTTTTTTCTTGTTCTTGTGTTGCTGATGTCTCATGTTCTATTACTTGAATAATTGATGAGACAAAGGTGGGGCTAATGCCTGCGAGGCATTGGTTTGAAAAGGATAATCATTTGTTCGAGAAGGATTAACGTTTTATCTCGCTAGGGCGGAAACCATATTTCTTAGCAAAGGCATTGGAGAATGAGCTTAAGCTATCGTAGCCCACATGCCATGCTACTTCTTGTATGCTCATGTTGCCATTCCTTAGTAGCTCATGAGCTTTGGTCATACGTTCGTTTTGCAGATACTTGAACACGGGTACGCCAAATAGTTCCTTAAAATTCTTCTTTAGCTTAAAGTCATTAAGCCCTATCTGTCTGGATAGTTCGTTGAGGGATGGGGGAGATTCAAGGTTGCTCTTTAATATCTCTTGCGCTTGATATAGTTTCTCTCTTTCGTCAGCTTTTACTATCTCTTCTTTCATTTGCGATAGCTGCCCGAAGAAGTGGGAGAGGAGTATGGTCATCTGGCTCCTGAAGAACATCATCTTGGTCTTACCCTCATACTGTATGTTGAATACCTGATGCAATACTTCATGCATCTCATGGCTCATATAGAAGGTCGGACCTTCAACATAATGGTCTTTAGGGTTCACCAATTGGTGTAGCATGCTGGAGAATATTTCTCCTTCCTCATTAGGTAGCTTGCTCAGATTCTTGAGTGCTGTAGCTATCACAATACACTCCAATGGTGTATCGGGAGAGACTTTATGTTCAAACGCTACTTGCTCATCGGCATAGAAAGAAAGCACCATCCCCTTAGTATGATTGAACTCTTTTTCTTTATCTCCATACTTAACGGTCAGGTTCACGTTCCCTTGTCCGTAGAAGGCTATGGCTATTACAGGTTCATCAAAATAACAAGAATCTATAGACACGCCGGACTCGCTGGTAGCATATTCTACCAGTATCGTAAAGTCGTTGATGTCTATTATATCTCTGGTCATAATTGTAAGAGATCTTTATTAGCACAGCTAATATCTTGAATTTTATTTTAAATACATGGTATGTTTTGCTGTAACTGTAAGTGATTACCTTTGTTTGGTAAGACATTCACTTAACAGCCATGACCAATAAAGAGCTCATACTATTAAACTTAGAGGAGATAAGAAGGCGTAGCATAATGCTATGGAAAGCCCTACCTGAAGAGCATTATCACTGGAGACCCGATAACGATGCCATGACTGCAATAGATGTAGTGCGGCATGTGCTTGGTGCAGACCACGGTTGGGATATGATCATTAAACATAAGGATATGTCTGATTATAGATCGCCATGGGAGGGCAAGGCTTATACTACCGTTACTGAAGACATCGCATATGCTACACAGTTTAGAGATAAGCTAATAGACACCATTAACGGGTTTTCAGAAAATGATATAGCTACAGTATCGGTAACTCATCCCGGCAACAATAAGCAAAGATCATTAGGAGATTATCTATTGCGTATCGGCTATCATGAGTCGGTACATGCCGGTCAATTCTTATCTTACCTGCGTGGTATGGGTGCAGAGCGTCCTAGTG
>CAZPDA010000074.1:0-12664 GCA_964585115.1 uncultured Flavipsychrobacter sp. | reverse complement strand
TTCTATATAAACAAGCGGAAACATAAGTAGCTTTTAACAGTTTCATAATAGGCTTAGGCAATAAATTTGTACTAAGTATCGTGAACAAAAAATAGAGTTAAGCATATGAAATTCAAAGCACTTCCTGTTATTATCACTGCGGCACTTACGTCCGTAGGTACATTAATGATAGCTAACAAGCTAGAGCAGAAAGCTACGTATGCTGATATGGCAACCCAAGCCCCTGTCAACTACGTACACTATAATGGCAATACACCCTCTACCGCTACCCGACCTGTAGATTTTCAACCTGCGGCAGAGGCATCTATAAAAGCAATAGTACACATTACTACCAAGCAGAACGCTAAGGCTGTAGTAGCTCAAGACCCTGCATATGGTGACGACTTCTTCGGGCAGCTATTTGGCAGACGTCAATATTACATACCACCTAAAATGGGTTCAGGCTCGGGTGTGGTCATGTCTCCTGATGGATATATCGTTACGAACAACCACGTGGTAAGCGGTGCAGATGATGTACGGGTTACCTTTGATAATAAATTCACTACCGATGCTAAGATAGTAGGTAGAGACCCCTCTACTGATATTGCAGTGATAAAGATAGATGAGAAAGACCTGCCATTCATGGAGTTTGGCAATAGTGATGATGTGAAGATAGGTCAGTGGGTATTAGCAGTAGGTTATCCGCTAACGCTAGATGCCACGGTAACAGCAGGTATCGTTAGTGCTAAGGGTCGTTCTATAGGTATCAACCAAAGACAATCTGCAACGGCTATCGAATCTTTTATACAGACAGATGCAGCGGTGAACCCGGGTAACAGTGGTGGCGCATTGGTAAACACAGCAGGTCAGCTAATAGGTATCAACTCTGCTATTGCATCACCTACAGGCTCTTATGCAGGATATTCTTATGCTATACCTGCCAACATAGTGAAGAAAGTAACAGAAGACCTTATCAAATACGGTACGGTACAGAGAGGATACTTAGGTATCAACTATATAGACCGCAAGATGCTGAACCAAGACCAACTGACCACACTAGGGCTAGACCGTACGGATGGTGTATATATAGAGAAGGTGATAACAGGTTCGGGTGCAGATCAAGCAGGGCTTAAGCATGGAGACCTTATTGTGAAAGTGAATGGTGTGGCTGTAAGAACGTCTCCTGACCTACTGGCACAGATAGCACTATACAAGCCGGGCGACAACATCAGCATTACCTACATCCGCGATAAGAAGGAAAAGAATGTGAGCGTACAACTGAAGGATATAGACGGCAACACAGATATAATAGCTAAAACACCTAAGACCAAGATGCTTGGTGGTAATATGAGAGAGTTGAACAAAACAGAACTAAGCAAGTACAAGGTGAACGGTGGTATACTAGTAGAAGAAGTAGGCACAGGTGTACTAAGAGACTATACCGATATGAGAAATGGCTTCGTCATCACAGACATAAATGGTGAGGATGTAAAGACCCTATCTCAAGTGCAAGACATATTCAGTGCCAATAGCAACAACCTAAAGATAGGTGGTTTCTACCCTGGTAAGGAAGGACGCTACTACTACGGTGTACGCATGAAGGAGAGCTATAGCGAAAAGGAATACTAATAACAGGTAAGAATAATACACAGAACAAGCCTTTCAATTTGAGAGGCTTTTCTTTTATAACCATTAGCTTATAAAGGATAAAATCGCTATTTTAACCTACTGAATTGAACGCATGGATAACTTTTTCATCATCTGTATAGTATAGCAGTTCAGAATAGTTATTTTTGCATGCCTAATTGAATTGAAACGATAGTGAGACCAGTATACATTACAAGAGTTGCTAAGTTTTTGCCCAACAGACCCGTAGCAAATGACGAGATGGAAGAATATCTGGGCAAAGTGAACAACAAACCGTCTAAGGCCAAAGCGATTGTTCTTCGTAACAACGGTATCAAGACCCGATACTACGCTATGGATAAGAAAGGAAATATTACCCATACTAATTCGCAGCTAGCAGCAGAGGCTATTAAAGCTCTGTTTGACGATATAGTAGACATCAATAAACTTGAGATACTAACAGCAGGTACTACCTCTCCTGAAGTAATACTACCCTCTTTTGCCGCTATGGTGCATGGAGAGCTGGGCATACACAATGTAGAGCTTATTTCTGCATCAGGTGCATGTATCAGCAGTATACAAGGTCTTAAATATGCCTATATGGCCATTGGTAGCGGACAAGCAGATATGGCTGCAAGTGTTGGTTCAGAGCGTTTGTCTCCTTGGATGCATGCTTCTCGCTTTGAGGCAGAGGCAGAGAACCTAAGCAAGCTAACGGAGAACCCGATAATAGCATTTGAGAAAGACTTCCTTCGTTGGATGCTAAGCGATGGTGCATCAGCAGCATTACTACAAAGCACACCGAACGAGAACGAACTTTCACTAAAGATAAACTGGCTGGAGATAACCTCTTACGCTAACGAACTAGAAACCTGTATGTATGCAGGTGCGGTGAAGAATGAAGACAGGTCGCTTACAGGATGGAATGATATGCCAGTAGAAGAATGGGAGAACAACAGTGTATTCTCGCTGAAGCAAGACACTCGCCTACTGGGTGCAAACATAGTACCGAAGGGTGGAGAGTTCTTAGCTAAACTGATGAAGAAGCACGGATTGGACAACGATGGTATCGACTACTTCCTACCACACATGTCTAGCGAGTACTTTAAGAACCAAATAGGTGAAGTAATGGCTAGCATAGGTATAGACCTGCCTGAGGAGAAGTGGTTCTACAACCTGCCAAAAGTGGGCAATGTAGGTAGCGCGTCACCGTTCCTTATGCTGGAAGAAATGATGAACACCGGAAAGGCTAAGAAAGGAGACAACATCTTGGTAATGATACCGGAGAGTGCTCGCTTCTCTTATGCATACCTTTACCTAACCGTAGTATAAAAACGCATTAAGCGAATGAAACAGAAGATACTTGTACTGTATTATTCGCAGTCAGGGCAATTGGGAGAAATACTGGATAACGTCCTTGCTGATATAAAAGATGAGGCAGAGATAGATACAGCAGAGATAAAGCCTGTTAAGCCTTTCCCATTTCCGTGGACATCATACACCTTCTTTGATGCCATGCCCGAATGTGTGGAGCTGATAAAGAGCCCCGTAGAACCTATATCTACAGAGATACTTAATAAGAAGTATGACCTGATAGTTTTAGGGTATCAACCATGGTTCTTACATCCTTCTCAACCTACTACTTCATTCCTGAAAAGCGGATTTGCTAATATACTGCACAACAAACCCGTAGTGACCGTTATCGGCTGCCGCAACATGTGGCTGAACGGGCAAGAACGTGCTAAAGAAATGATAGCTGCCAATGGTGGTAAACTGGTAGGTAATATAGTGTTGGAAGATACACACCCTAACCTAGTATCGCTACTAACCGTTATACGCTGGGCATTCAAAGGGCAGAAAGAAGCATCGGGTATGCTGCCTGATGCAGGTGTACAGCAAGATGACATCAACAAGGCCAGCCGATTTGGCAAGCCTATATTGCAACATCTACAAGACGGTAAACTAGACCAACTACAAGACCACCTCAATAGTATAGATGCCGTGAAGCTTAAACCCGGACTGATAGTACTGGAAAAGCGAGGCACTAAGAACTTTCGTAAATGGGCCAAGTACATACGTGAGAAAGGCGGACCGGGTGACCCCAATCGCAGAGGTAGGGTCAAGCTATTCAGCAGGCTACTCATTACAGCAATATTCGTACTCACACCCGTATCATCTCTCACAGCATGGATACAATTGCAAATGCAAAAGAGCCAACTAAAAAGAGATGTAAAGTACTTTAAAGGTACTGACTATCAAGACGGTATGATATAGGATAATACTATAGAGCTACACCATAGTATCGCTATACTCTTCTACCTTTTCTTCTTGTGCTACTTGAGGTTCTGCTTGCTGCTCAGACTTAGACGTACGCTCGGGTATCCAGCGATTGAGTGCACGCTCTGCCATACCTACAAATGGTAAGAACACCACCACACCCAATACATTGAACAGTATATGCGCATTAGCTACCTGTTGTTTTAGCGGTGCTGTGCCTGATATTCGCTCTATCAAGCTGACGAACATAGGGAATATGGATAAGCCTATCGTTATGGTAATGATATTGAACCCTAAGTGGAATAATCCCGTTTTCACCGCCTGACGATTGCTACGTATGGTAGCCAGCAAGGTATCAGAACAAGTACCCAACTCTGCACCTAGCATCACCGCTATTGCCCCAGACAGCTCTATCAATCCCTTCTTTGCCAATGTGATGACCATACCCACCGTAGCCGATGATGACTGTATAATGAGTGTAACCACAGCACCTGTACCTGCGCCTGCAAAGCGGTTGTTGAGCGTAGACATATAGTCTAAAAAGTAGGGCTTATCCTTCAGTGGCTCTACTGCATGCTCCATGGTGAACAGACCAAAGAACAGGATACCGAAATACATCAATGCCTTACACCCATAAGATATACGATTATTGCTACTAGCTAAGCTCAACACTAGACCAATGATGATAGGTATAGGCGAATACTTACCAATATCCATAGCTATGAGCTGGCTAGAGAAGGTAGTACCAATATTAGCACCCATTACTATACCCATGGCATTTTTGAACGATAGAGCTCTTGCGTTTACCAACACAATGGTCATGATGATGACGGCAGAAGAAGAATCTAGTATGATGGTGATGATAGTACCTGTAACTATAGAGCTGAATATATTCTTGGTGAAACGCTCCAATATCTCACGAGCCTTATCGCCCAGTACGTTCTTCAGTACATCAGACAGGTTGTTGATGGCAAACAGGAACAAGCCCAAGCCTCCCAATATAGACAGGATGATTTCCATGCCTCAATAGTACCCATATTGCCCAAAGAACACATTACAGAATATATTAACATTAGTTTACCTTTCTGTTATCCCTATAAAAACGAATACCACCCCATTACAGAGTGGCATCGCCTTTCATTGCACTACATACAAACCAGTGTGACTATTGAAACTCAAGTATAGATGCAGAGACTATCACCCCAAGATTTGAGGTATAGCCCTTCAGGCTTCTATTCAGTATTCTATCTTTGGTGTCGGTAACGTTCCTGAAATCGGCAAAGAACTGAAAGTCTTTCAGCGAGAATGCCACCTTTACTCCCCAGCCCGATAAGGTAGATGGCAATACAGGCTGCCCCACCACATCAGGACCATCGAGCAAGTAACGATAATCGCCATTATCCTCATTAGGCACATTTGCCCAGTGTAGGTATGGAGTGATGGCCAAAGACATAGGCACCGTATCCTTACCATAGCTAACGTAGCGTGTAGACATGAACTTAAGCCCTACCGTATAGTTCAGCACATTGAAGAATACATTAGTATCCTTATTGTTCACCCGCACACTCTTATTGGCAAACTCTCCTAATATACTTATGCTATGTACGGAGTTCAGGTCTTTCTTGCTGATATGGCTGAATGCCAGCTCTACCGTACCCAAGAAGGAGGAGTTGCCCAGCTCAGGAAACAGTACCGTACTGGATAGTAAGCTATCGTTGTTGGTAGCATTGATGTTGTAAGAGGTATATAGCGTAGGCACTAAGTACCATTTGGCTTTGGTATTCTTGGGGCTGATGTCCCACCTTGCAGGTATGAAGAATGCTGCCAGCTTGCCCGATGAGTTGGTCTTGGTAAGCTCCTCAGTATTAAGGCTACCAATGCCCACTATACCTACACGGGTATCATCTTTGAGGGTAAGCCCGTATTGGTCAGAGTTCTCCGGTGTTACAGATTTGTTTATGAAGTTCTGCTGTGCAAAGACAGTAGCCGTACACAGTATTGCGATGGTAATGAGTAGTAACTTTTTCATAGCTGGTAGTTTTGCGTAAAGCTACCTTGGCTACGTATCTGTTAAAACATGAAAAAGACTAACTGCAATACGTGAAAAATACGGTATATGAGTGCTACACTATATTGATGACCACATTGCCTGTCTTCAGGTCTTTATCTACATACCTATGTGCATCGGGCATTTTGTGTAGCGGGTATCGCTTGTCTATCACCGACCTCAATACATCTTCTTCTACCAATGCCTTTAGTCGCTCGGCATCTTTCACACTATAGTCGGCAACACCCATTAGGATGCGTTTGCCACCATCCAGTTTCCTAACAGACCTTATCAGTCTACTCCATTCAATATTAGCGGCAAGCAATCTACCACCCTCCTTCATAGATGCAAGACAATCCTTCACTTTGTTCTTACACACTATATCGAAGATGACATCGTAGGTATCCTTATTCTCTGTAAAGTCTTCTTTGGTATAATCGATAACATGGTCTGCACCTAGCTTGCGCAGCACATCCAGCTTGAAGGTCTTATCCACTGCCGTCACCTCTGCACCATAATGCTTGGCAAGCTGTATGGCATAAGTACCAATGCTACCCGCAGCACCTACTATCAGTACATGGTCTCCCTGCTTGATGTTTGCCTTGCGTAGAAAGTAGAGCGCGTTGAGCCCGCCTGTAGGCAGTGTAGCCGCTTCTTCAAAGCTCATATTCTTTGGCTTGTGAGCAATGGCATGGTCACTTGGTAGGCATATATATTCGGCATAAGCACCTAGCTTCATTTCTGTAGGCGCAAATACTTCATCACCTATGGAGAAGTTGGTCACATCTTTACCAACGGCATCTACTACCCCACTCAACTCTTGTCCTAATACCTTATGCTTAGGGCGAAACAACCCGAACATGAAACGTACCGGCAACCATACAATAGCCGGCATACGGAAGGCTCTCATCTCGCAATCGCCCATAGTAACGGTAGTGGCATGTATCTTTATACTTACCTCATCATCCATAGGTTCAGGCTTGGGTAGCTCTACCAGTTTCAGCTCATCGGGCGAACCATACTTGCGGTATACTATAGCTCTCATACTTAGTTAAGATATACATTGGGCATAATTGGTTAAGGGAGAACGAAGTGTATCTACACAAGATAACAGCTTTAGCGCACAGATGATAAGTAATTAGTGTTAAGACTATGTAAATGAAAATGGCATGTACTACTCTAGCTTGAAGATTATAGGCAATACATACTTCACTTTTAGTTTGCTTTGCACTGGCTCCCAGTCAGGCATTTCAGATACTACTCGCAACGCTTCCATTTGCAATGATGCATCCACATAAGGAGTTAAAGAGTGAATATTTGTAAGCTTACCATCCTTATTCACATCCATTGCTACTAGTACTTTACCTTGTTTATTGTGGTCTTTAGCATAGTTAGGAAAACGTATATGCTTAGCTAAGTATTCTGCTACGTTGTAGCCTGGAGTCGGCATCTCATCGTTAAATACAAATACACGCTCTTCTGTCTTATTATCATCAGATTTTTGAGCAATAGGCAAGCCATCTACAATATCTTCACAAGGAATGAGCTCTCCTTGTATGTTATAGCATTCACTGGTATTGTATTGTGCATTATTATCTTTTACAACATCACCATCTTGTTGCCTCACATAATCATAGTAGTCATTTCTATCAATGCGATATGTTACTCTTTGTTTCAGCTTGCCATTTCGATAATAACTTTTCCATTCACCTACCCTATTACCTACTACATATCCGCCTAACTCTTTTACCTGCTTGCTACTATCGTAGTAATAGACCCACTGTTGGTCTTTTTGTCCCAACTTGTATTGCCCTTTCATCATCAACGCACCACTTGGATAGTAATAAGTAAAGTAACCCGTACGCAACACATCTGCCCATATACCTTCCAACTCTTCCTGCTCTTTGGTCTCATAATACCCAGACATATATAACTGACCCGATATGTAATAATCCTCCACAACAGAAATTCCAGCTTTCACTTCTTTTACCTCACGGTAATACACTGCACGTTTCTTAGATGTTTTATGATAGTGAGCATCGAAGTATATAGGCTTAGCTATTGCAGGTGCAGATAGTATGCAAAAAAGTAATGTAGCGAATGATATTAGGTTGACTTTCATAGTAGTAATACTGTAACCTTAGAGTTGCAATATATTAATGTTTGGTGTTATTATATAGAATTACCACACCCTGCTACAGTGGCGGATTCTGTCACATTAGTTAAAAAGTGTTAATGTTGATAACAACCTGACAATATATAGAAGCAGATATATTATCTTCGTGTTAACGAGATAAGGGAGGCATCCCTTCATCTTGGCAAAAAATCCAGTTCTCGCTGAACGGAACATTGCATAAGGGATATAAAAGTTTGACAAAGCCACCTCGCAAGGGGTGGCTATTTTGCGTTTAAGAGGGGACGACCTCCACCCTATCCTCCCGAAGGGTCGGGACAGGCTCCACATGGAGGAGACTGACTGTAACATATCCTCCCCTTAAGAGCCTGCACCAAAACCTCGGTGGGTGATAGTAATTTGGTTCGATTATTGTTTGTATATTTTATATACATAAACTCCTGACCTATGATACGCTTAACACTCCTTATCTGCACTCTGGGCATATTAGTGGCATCTTGCACCAAGAACGAAAAGAAAGAAGCCCCCGTAGCACTATCCGTAGCACAGCTGAACAACACTACAAGACTGCTATCAGGCTGGCACATCACACAGGTAGACACTACTATAGACAGCGTGTGGGAAGTAGACCTTGAAGTAAAATTCAGAGCAGAAGGCAATGTAATATATGCAGAAGGTGTTGCTAATTACGGCTACGAAGCCAGTACGCAGCTGGTAGACGATTGCCATAATTGTACTAGCTACAGCATCATAGCTACCTACCCCACTTATAGCGGATATTTAAAACACAATACCACTACCAATAAGGTACAGGGTCTCTACTACCGCAATGCTACACCTGCACATCCATCCGTTGGTTTTCCTTTCCACGAGGAGACCTACTCGCTGTACGAACCTTAAGCAATGGGAGATAGAGGCATGTTATAAGCAAAGAATCTTTTATTTTAGTAGATAAGATGACCATTGCCAATACAGAAAGACTACGGTTAAGAAATTGGGAAATAGAAGATATTCCGCACTATGCCCGCATTGTGTCAGACCCTGATGTGATGCGCTATATAGGTGATGGAGATATCCCCTCCTACTCCGAAGCAGAACAATATGTGCACAGGTCTATGAAAAGCTATGAAGAGCATGGCTGGTCTCGATTTCCTATACTACTGAAAAACACTGATGAGCTCATTGGGTTTTGTGGCTTTATGGCTGTTGACGACTATATAGACTTTGGTTGGCGACTGGCTAAAGCGCATTGGGGTAAAGGCTATGCTACCGAAGCTGCTAAGGCAGTGTTAGACTTAGGTATCAGCGCATATCAGTTTCCTGAAATAACCTGTGTGGTCTACAAAGAGAATAAAGCCTCTATTAATGTTATTCGCAAGCTAGGTATCCCTTTCGATAAACACATCATACTCAACAATGTAGCCGCAGAGCAATATGTATACAGAAACCCTACAGCCCGATAATATCCACCTGATGCATTGCCAGTTTACCCCGACCCTTCGGGTAGGAGCTAACGACGGGTAATCTCAAGACCGTACTGATTACGTGAGACTGCTTCACTCCCGCTCGCAGTAACGTGTTGTGAGCTACATGATGAGTATATAGCTTAATCCCTGCTGTCATACTGAGCATGGCGAAGTATCTGCCTAAACAACTAACCATTAAGAGCCTGCACCGACACCTCGGTGGGATTCTTCACTCCGTTCAGAATGACATACTACTATGAGGCAAACCCATTTTTACTTTTTCACTTTTGCTTTTTGAATTATCACACTACAGCCCGATAATATCCACCTCTGCACCTTCGCCAAAGGCTTCCTTCACACGGTCGGCATGGGTATCGGTGATGAGTACCTGCCCAAAGTCCTTACCTCGTATAATGCGTAGAAGTGCCCTCATACGGTGCTCATCCAGCTTTTCAAACACATCATCCAGTAGTAGTACGGGTGTTTGTCCGGTGGTGTTGCTGAGGTAGGCATACTGTGCCAGCTTCATAGCAAAGAGGAAGCTCTTCTTCTGCCCTTGCGATGCAAATTGCTTTAGCGGTGTCTCCCCTATCATGAACACGAGGTCGTCCTTATGCGTACCCTTAGTGGTGCGTTGCAGGTACATATCATTCTGTAGCGATGCTTTAAGTAACGCTAACAGAGGTTTGGTATCCATATGGGTCTTATGCTCTACGCTCACTACTTCTTTACCACCGCTTAGCTCTTCGTAGTACTGTTGCAGTAGCGGTTTGAATACCTGTAAGAATGCCTTGCGTTGTTGATGTATATAGGTACCGTTCTGTGCCAGTCGCTCGTTATAGAAGTCTAGGGCAATGCTATCGGTACTGGGGTTGGTAGCCTGCTGCTTGAGCCATGCATTACGTTGCTGCAATACCCGTTGATACTCTATGAGCTGCTCCAGGTAATCTCTATCCGTTTGGCTGAGGATGCCATCCATCCACCTGCGGCGTAGTTCGCTACCTGCGTTTATGAGTTCAAGGTCGTCAGGGGCTATCATCACGGCGGCATACTTACCTATATGGTCGGTCACCTTCTCGTAGTCTACCCCATTTGCCTTTATCTCCTTCTTGCCCTGTAGCCACTTGCAGGCTATCTTCTCGTCCTGTTCATCAGCTACGAACTGCCCTTCTATACGAAAACCATCGGTGCCGTGTTGGGCTATATTCTGCTGAGAAGCAGTGAAATAGCTCTTGGTATAGCACAGATAATATACAGCATCCAGCAGGTTGGTCTTACCACTGCCATTAGCGCCTGTAATGCACGTTATATGGGCATTGAACAAAAACTCTGAAAAAGAATAGTTGCGAAATCCCGTAAGTGTTATTTTCTTTAATATCTTCAAGCCGTAAAAGGAACAAAAGTTTTTATAAATTCGCACAAATTTAGAAAACCGTGCAGACAACATTCGATAAAGAGACATATTTATATTGGTATAAGACCATGTTGTTGCTTCGCCGCTTTGAGGAGAAGGCAGGACAACTATACGGAATGCAGAAGATACGCGGATTCTGTCACCTATATATAGGGCAGGAAGCCGTAGCTGCCGGCACAATGTCGGCCATAACCGATGATGATAATATGATAACAGCCTACCGCGACCACGGTTTGGCTATCGCAAAAGGTATACCTGCTAAGGAGTGTATGGCAGAGCTTTATGGTAAAGCCACAGGATGTACCAAAGGTAAAGGTGGTAGTATGCACTTCTTCTCTAAGGAGAAACGCTTCTTTGGCGGGCATGGTATCGTAGGCGGGCAAATAGGTCTTGGTGCGGGTATTGCTATGGCAGACCAGTACAACGAGAACGACCGTGTTACCATTTGCTACTTTGGTGATGGTGCTGCTCGTCAGGGCATATTGCACGAAACCTTTAACATGGCTATGCTATGGCAGCTACCTGTAGTGTTCATTTGTGAGAACAACCACTACGCAATGGGTACATCTGTTAAGCGTACGTCTAAGACACTAGACATCTACCGTATGGCTGATGCATACGATATGCCTGGCGATAAAGTAGATGGTATGAGCTGTGAGGAAGTACACAAAGCTATTGCTCGCGCAGTAAAACGTGCTCGTGAGAAAGGCGGACCTACTTTCCTAGAGATAGAAACATATCGCTATCGCGGACACTCTATGAGTGATCCTGCTAAGTATCGTACCAAAGAAGAACTGGAAGAATACAAACAAAAAGACCCGATAAACCAAGTGTTGCAAACCATTATGGACAACAAGTGGGCTACCGAGGACGAAATAGAAGCTATCAACGAAGAGATAAAGGCGGAAGTACAGGAAAGCGTAGACTTTGCTGAAGAAAGCCCATGGCCAGACGATAGCGAACTATATAAAGACATCTATGTAGAGGACGATTACCCTTACATAACAGACTAGAGAACAACACCCGTTACTCATTAATACATCAACAACTAGAAACACAATTAGTTAAAACCAAACAATGGCAAGATCTGCAAGAAATAAGCCCGAGAATATACAAGAGGCTAATGAAGGGCAAGAGGCATTGGAGAACGTGACCTCTTTCTACGATAAGAACAAGAAACAAATCAATACTGTATTTGCAGTAGTAGTACTACTGGTAGGTGCAATACTAGGATATATATACCTATACAAGAAGCCTAACGAGCAAAAAGCAGCAACGGCTATATCTTACCCTCAGCGTCTGTTCATGGCAGACTCTACAGACCTTGCACTGAATGGTGACGGTCAGCACGGTGGTTTCCTTAACATCATCCGTAAGTACAAAGGTAGCGATGCGGCAAACCTTAGCCACTACTACGCTGGTGTGTGCTACTTGAAGTTGGGAGATTACGGTCAGGCTATCAAATATCTTAAAGACTTCAACGGTAAGGGTACTAACCTTGCATACAACGCTTGGGGTGCTTTAGGCGATGCGTATATGGAGAACAACGACGTGAAGAATGGTATCAAATACTATAACAAAGCAGCAGGTAATCCTGAAGATGATGTATTTGCACCGGTATACCTATACCGTGCAGGTGTAGCATACGAGATGGACGGACAACCTGAGAAAGCTAAAGATGCATATAAGCGTATCCGTGATGAGTATCCTCAAAGCACAGC